>NZ_SOGI01000047.1:0-23778 GCF_004403385.1 Cryobacterium sp. TMT4-31 | reverse complement strand
ACAGTGAGAGAACTAGACAGCTCCACTCTCGACCGGAGGTCCTCACCCGTCTACAGCTGAATCACACCTCGACCAACGTCCCTGGGCAGCACAGCTAGCTCCTCCGCGCGCAAGCGCTGACGTGGGAATGCCCGGGGCGGTGCCCTAACCACCGCCCCGGGCATATCTATGTTTGGGCCTCCCCCGCCCAAAAACCTGTTAGGAGAGAGCTTCGAGGAGCTTCTGCACCTCGGCGTCGGGCAGCACGGACCACGGTGAACCGTCCGGGTCCGCGGCCGCGGCATCCGGGCTCTCGCCCTGATTCCACCATTTACTCTCGTAGGGAACCCCGTCGAAGAGGATCAGGGCGCTCTTCTCGTAGATGGCGGTGCCGTCCCAGGTGGGGTAGGTGCCGGCGGGCAGGGTGGGCTTGGGGATCGGGGTCTCCCCCGGCATCACCGGGCCGATCAGCACCCATGGTGTCTCCCACTCGTTGAGCACCGGGTTGTCGGGCAGGTCACCGCGCGTCCACCACTTGGTCTGGTAGACGTTCTTGTGCCAAACCACCTTGGTGCCCTCGAGGTAGGAGGATTCCTCCGCCCAGATCGAGTACGGGCTGGTGTCAGGGTCGTCGACGATCGACTCGATCTCCTTGGCCTCGTCGGTGGTCACCGACGCCGCCGCGTGAACGGGGCGGCCGGTGAAGCCCTTGCCCAGCACGTCCACGAACTTCTCATCGCCCTGATCGATGCCGCTGCAGGAGTCCGACACCCGGGTGAGGTCGGCGTAGTTCGATCCGCAGGTGGTGTCCCGGTTGAGGGACCACAACGACATCCGGCCGATCTTCTGTTCCCGCGCGAACGTGTTCACGGCACGGGCGTCGTCGAGGTCGAAGACCTCGTCGGGCACGTCGTTCTGGCCGGCCATGGGCGTCATGCCGATCTTCGACCACACCGTGGCATCCGTCAGCTGGGTGCCGGCCCGGCTGTACAGGGTGCCGATCTGCCGGTGCGCGGCCGTGACGGCGCGAATGGATGCCTCGGCCATGGTCTCGTCGGCGTCCTTGCTGCTGCCGTAGTCCATGGTCATCAGGTTCACCCCGGCCAGGTCCACCTTGGCGTCGAGCATGGCGGTGACCGCGTCGGTGCCGTCTTCGGTGAGACCGAAGGTGCCCACGGGCAGGGTCAGCCACACCGCAAGGTCCTCACCGTCGGCGCGGCGGTCGGCCTGCAGGTCGGCGAGGGCGGTGGCCCGGCGTTTGGCCGCCGCACTGTCGGTGAGGTTGTCCCCCTCGAGATCGAGGTCGATGGTGGTCACGTCGTACCGGTCGAGCACCGCGGCGTAGGCGGCGGTGAGCTTCTCGGTGTCGGTGCAGCCGGTGCCGAGTTCGGTGTTGAGCAGGCCGCCGAAGGAGACGATGACCTGACCGTCGAGCTGGGTCACCCGGGCCAGCCGGCGGTCGAGGTCCAGCTCGTCCGCAGCCTCATCCAGGGTGTAATAGGTGCCCCAGCTGGGCGTGCAGGGCTCCTCGGCGTCAGCAACGATGAATGAGAGCACCACGTCGCTGCCGGCCCGGTCGGCCGACGCCTCGAAGTCGTAGGTGGGGGTGGCGGTCACGTCGACGTAGCCGGCGAACCAGGGGTCGTAGGCCTCGGCGGCCTGCGCCGAACCCCACCACTGCCAGCCGAGGTAACCGCCGCTGGACAACGCCACGACGAGCACCACACCGAGGAAGACCCGCACCACCGAGAGGCGCCGACGCGGCTTGGCGACCGCGGTGACGGTCTCGGGGGCGGTGGGCGCTGATGCGCCGGGTTCTACGGCGCTCATTTGAGTGCTCCCTGCTTGGTGCTCTTTGAGCCGGGCTGGTTCACGAACGGTCCGGTGATCACTTCCACGTCGCTGGGCAGCTCGCCCACTGCGTGGCCGTGATAGATCACCGCGCGCCAGTCCAGGACGGGCTCCAGCGGTTGAGGCGCCTCGACGGCGACACTGCGGCGGGGGGCGCGTTCGACGAACATCCACTGGGTCAAGCCGAGCCAGACATCCACGATCGAGTTCCACAGACCGATGTAGGCAGCAATCGCGAAGACGGCCAGCAGGGCATTGAACCCGGCGAACAAGGCGTTGCCCCAGTTCCCTTGCGACACATCGCGCCACAGGGTGAGCGCGGAGAACGCGACGATCACGTACGGCACCACCACGAACAGCAGCGGCGCGGCCGTGCGGTTGCGCACCTTGGGGGTGCGGGCGAACGGGATCTTCTTGCTGGTCACGGCCTGCTGCATCGACTTGAGCACCCCGGCGAGGTTCACCGGCAGCAGGATCAGGTTGAAGCCGTAGATGCGCAGGATGTCGCTGAACTTGTAGCCGCAGGACCGCAGGTCGCTGCCCATCGCGAGGAAGTACGGCACGGCGGCGAGCACAACGACGGGGCTGAGCAGCCGGCTGTCGTAGGGGTAGGCGAGCAGGAAGATCAGGCCGAAGCTGGCCCAGGCGATGCTGGCCATGTAGTTCACCCGCAGCGCCAGTTCGATCACGCTGATCGGGTGGCCCTGGCGGCGGCGCTCACGCAGCTGGCGCCAGAGCTTGGGCAGGATCAGCAGCCCACCGTTGGCCCAGCGGCGACGCTGCACGATGAGCGAACCGAAGTCGGGCGGGGTGGCGCTGTAGCTGAGTCGCTCGGGGTAGTTCGTCAGCGACCAGCCGTGGGTGCCCAGGTCGATGCTGGACTCGGTGTCCTCGATCACGGTGCGGTCCTGCACGTAGCGGCGCACCTCGAAGCCGCCCACGGTTTCCACCTCGACGATGTCTTCCAAGGCCACCTTGCGGATCACGGCGTTCGCCCCCACCCAGAAGGTGGCGCCGTAGTGCGACAGGCCCTGGTGCAGAATGTGCTGGATGTCGGTGGTGGCGCCGGCGAGCCGCTCGATGCGGGTGGGGGCGCCGCGGAACGACGAGTACGGCGTCTGGGTGACGGCGACTCTGGCGTTGTCGGGCTGTTCGAGGAAGTAGACCAGGCGCAGACAGTAGTCGCGCAGCAGCAGCGAGTCGGCGTCGAGGGTGAGCAGATACTCGGAGTCGCGCACCACATAGTCGGCTGGTGCATCGTCGGCGACCGGGCGCAGGATGGTGCCGTCCGGCCCCTCCTCGCGCTGGAACCGGCGACCCATCAGACCGATGTACGCGTTGAGGTTCATCGCCTTGTTGGCCTCGTGCGACAGCGACGAGAACAGTTTGCGCTCGAAGGTGTCCAGCTCGGCGGAGAAGGTCCAGAGCAACCGGCGGTGCAGCTCCAGCATCCGGGCGGCGCTGGGGGCGGTGCCCTCCCGCGCGGCCGCGGTCAGCGCTGCGCCGGTGAGGGAGAGTTCCGCGGCAAGGCCACCGAGCACCTGCTCCACGAAGAAGGTGTCGACGTGGTCATCGATGGTCTCGGCGGAGGCCATCGCCTGCAGCCAGCGGGCAGCCCACTGGTAGCTGTCGGCGAGGCGCTGCACGGCCCGTTGGGTGGGCTGCTGGTCGTCAGCGAGTTCGATCTCGCAGATCAACAGCTCTTCGGCGAACCGGTTCTTCGGTACCGCCAGGGCCAGTTCGATGTCCCGGGCTATGCTGCGGGAGGACCGCAGCTGGGCGGCGACGGCCGGGTCGGTCGGGTGCGGCGGGTCGTCAAGCAACAGCACGATGCGCAGGTCGGGATACTCCTGCAACGCGGCCGACCACAGAGTTGCCCGCACCACGCCGTGTTCCTCGCTGTAGGAAGGCACCAGCACGGTGAGTGAACCCTGGTGGTTGGCGAAGTGTCCGTCGAGTTCGGCACGGGGTACCCGCACGTGGTCGCGGAACCGTTGAAGTGCACCCTGCCGGGCTACCAGGTACAGCAGCGCGGAGAAGGTGAGGAAGGTCACCACGATCACGTAGGAGACGGCCTCGGTGGTGAACCGGAAGCTCTCGGCGCCGTTGTTGAGGAACTGACGCAGGATTGTGTAGATGACGTACGCGAGCCAGGCCAGCACAGTGCTGATGATGGCGAGTCGACCCCAGATGATTTTGGCGTCGCTGGGGATGTCGTGAACGGTGGGAAGGGGCTGGGTGCTGCGTTCGGCGCCGAGTTGGCGTTTGCGGGCAGGCGAAGCTAGGGACTTCGAGGGCACAGTGAATTCATCCTTGGAATAGGGCCAGGGATCTCGCTGGATCAGCGGTCGAGAGTTCGGGTTCTCGTTTAGACCAGGTCGCAACGAAATGCAGGGACACGGAAATGTCGGAAGGGCTACGTGGTGCGCCCAGCGCCGCTCTAGGAAGCGGACGGCTGAGGGGGAAGAGGAAGCTGGAGCGGCCGCGAGCTGGCGAGCGTTCCGCGGGTTTCGGGGCCGGCGGATGCTGCGGATGATGCGGTCGAACCTGGGCGTGAGCTCGATGTACTGAGGAATGTCGAAGTGGAGCACTCCGGTGTGGATCACGGGCCGGGTGAGGCTCGTTGATTGGGCGGTGCCGGTGGAACCGGGTGGGTTCTGCCAGCAGTTAGAACATAAGACAATGTCACCGGCGCGGGAAACCCCCTCGTTTGGGGGTACCTTCAACCTCAGCTTGCGGGTTCAGGTTTCCGTTTCCGCACCAGCGCTGGGATCGGGTCGCTAGGGTTGCGTTGTCCTTAGGCGGCCCTTGAGCAAAGCTTGCGCCAACCGTGCGGCGTGATTCCGCGGGCACACACGAAAAAGCCGCGTGCCGGCATCCGAAGATGCGGCACACGGCCTGATCGAACCTGCCGGATAGCCGGCGGTCGGGTTAGCGCTTGCGCTTCTCGCGCACCCGCATGCTGATGTTGATCGGGCTGCCGGCGAAGCCGTAGACCTCACGCAGACGACGCTGGATGAACCGGCGGTAGCCCGGGTCAAGGAACCCGGTGGTGAAGATCACGAAGGTCGGCGGGCGGCTGGAGGCCTGGGTGCCGAACAGGATGCGTGGCTGCTTGCCACTGCGCACCGGGTGCGGGTGCTCCGCGGCCAGCTCGGCGAGGAACGCGTTGAACTTGCCGGTGGCAACGCGGGTGTCCCACGACTCGAGTGCGAGCTCGAGGGCCGGAACCAGCTTCTCCATGTGACGGCCGGTCTTGGCCGAGATGTTCACGCGCGGGGCCCAGGCCACGTGGGCCAGGTCCTGCTCGATCTCACGCTCCAGGTAGCGGCGACGGTCGTCGTCGATCTGGTCCCACTTGTTGAACGCGAGTACCAGCGCACGGCCGGACTCGAGAACCAAGTCGATGACGCGCACGTCCTGCTCGCTGATGACCTCGGTGACGTCGATGAGCACCACGGCCACCTCGGCCTTTTCCAGGGCCGCGCTGGTGCGCAGTGACGCGTAGAAGTCGGCGCCCTGAGAGAGGTGCACGCGACGACGGATGCCGGCGGTGTCGACGAAACGCCAGACCTTGCCGCCGAGCTCAACCTGCTCGTCGACCGGGTCGCGGGTGGTGCCGGCCAGCGCGTTGACAACAACACGCTCTTCGCCGACGACCTTGTTCAGCAGGCTGGACTTGCCCACGTTCGGGCGTCCCAGGATCGCGACGCGGCGCGGGCCGCCCACTTCCTGCTTGGCGACGTTGGAGATCTCGGGGAGCTTCTCGAGGATCGCGTCGAGCAGGTCGGCAACGCCGCGGCCGTGCAGCGCGGAGACCGGCCAGGGCTGGCCGAGGCCGAGCGCCCACAGGCTGGCCGCTTCGGGCTCCTGACGGATGTCGTCGACCTTGTTGGCGATGAGGAAGACCGGCTTGCCGCTGCGACGCAGCAGCTTGACGACGGCCTCGTCGGTGGAGGTCGGGCCCACGTTGGAGTCCACGACGAACATGACGACGTCGCACAGCTCGATGGCCAGTTCGGCCTGCATGGCCACGGACGCGTCGATGCCCTTGGCGTCGGGCTCCCAGCCGCCGGTGTCGACGAGGCTGAAGCGGCGTTCGTGCCATTCACCCTTGTAGGTGACCCGGTCGCGGGTCACGCCGGGGGTGTCCTCCACGACGGCCTCGCGGCGGCCGAGGATGCGGTTCACGAGCGCGGACTTGCCCACGTTGGGGCGGCCGACGATCGCGATGACCGGCAGGGCCGGCAGGTACTGGATCGCGTCGGGGTCATCGGAGACCGAGTCGAGAACGTCGAAGTCCTCGTCGTCAAGGTCGTATTCGTTCAGGCCGGTGCGCAGCGCGGTGGCGCGCTGAGTGATCAGGGCGTCGTCCTCGTCGAGGTCGGTCAGGCGCGATGCGATTTCCGGGTCGAGTTCGGGGATCGTCGTGTCGTCGAATTGATTAGTCATGCGAGTTCCTCGCGGTATTGATGACCTCTACAACCGCGTCAATGGTCTGGTCGAAGTCGAGATGGGTGGAGTCGACGGTGGTCACACCGTCTGCGGCGCTCATGAATTCCACTACCTGGGAGTCGGCGCGATCCCTCGATCGCAGCTGTTCCGCCACGGTGTGGGCCGATTGGGTTGATATTTCCGCAGAGCGCCTAGCCATTCTAGCCTCTTCGGTTGCTGTGAGTAGAATGCGGACCTCGGCCTCGGGTGCGACGACTGTGGTGATGTCGCGACCTTCGACCACCACGCCGGGCTGCGGAACCGCCCGGGCGATGCGGCGGAACAGCTCGGTCAGGTGGCTGCGCACCGCGGGGACCCGGGCGATTGCGCTGACCGCGGCCGAGATCTGCGGTTCACGGATGGCGTCGGTGACGTCGGTCTCCCCCACCCGCACGAAATAGGCATCCGGTTCGGTGCCGATCGTGTAGTCGAAGCTGGGCAGCAGTGCGCTGACCGCGGCGGAGTTCTGCGGGTCAACCTCCTGGTCGATGACCAACCAGGCCAGCGCCCGGTAGGCGGCGCCGGTGTCGAGGTAGCCGTAACCGAGCTTGCGGGCCACGGCCCGGCTCACGCTGGACTTGCCGCTGCCGGCCGGCCCGTCGATCGCAACGAACAGGGGGTAGGAGTGCTTACTCAAATGTCTAACCGACAATCCGCCAGCCGCGGGCGGCCAGCTCAGTGGTGAGGCGGCTGACCGCCTCGGGGAGGATGCTGATCTCGGCGAGCCCGATCTGGGCTCCCGGGGAGTGTTCGAGGCGCAGGTCCTCGAGGTTGACGCCGGCCTCGCCGATTTCGTTGAACAGGCGGGCGAGCTGGCCGGGGGTGTCGTCGACCATCACGGTGAGGCTGGCGTAACGGCGGTCCTGGCCGTGCTTGCCGGGCAGCCGGGCCACGCCGGTGTTGCCGCCGGCGATCTCCTCGGCCACCTGACGGCGGGCGCCGGGGGCGGATGGGTCGGCGAGGGCGCCGATGAACCGGTCCAGGTCGTCGCGCAGCGCGAGCAGGATCTCGCGTACCGGCGCGGGGTTGGCACCGAGGATCTGCACCCACAGTTCCGGGTCGCTCGCGGCGACGCGGGTGACGTCGCGCAGGCCCTGCCCGGCGAGGTTCAGCGCGGAGGCGGGAGCATCGGTGAGGCGGCGGGCCATCAGGGTGGCCACCACCTGGGGCACGTGCGAGACCAGGGCGACACCCTTGTCGTGCTCTTCCGGGGTCATCTCCACCAGGGTGGCGCCGAGGTCGAGGATCAGGTCGTCGATCGCGGTGGCGCGCTGGTAGCTGATGTCATCGTGCGCGGCGACCACCCAGGGCCGGCCGATGAACAGGTCGGCGCGGCCGGCGAGCGGTCCGCCGCGTTCCCGGCCGGCGAGGGGGTGCGAGCCGATGTAGCGGGACGTGTCGGCGCCGCGGGCGCGCAACTCGGTCAGCGGGGCCAGCTTGACGCTGGCCACATCCGTCACGATCGCGTCGGGGAACGCCTCGAGTTCACGGGCGACGATGTCGGCGGTCACGTCCGGCGGCACGCACACCACGATCAGCTGGGGCGCGTCGGCGGGTGTGGCAGCGCGGCCGGCGCCGTAGTCGATGGCCAGCGACAGGTTGGTCGGCGAGGCGTCGGCGAGGATCACGTCGATGCCCCGGGCGCTCAGCCCCAGGCCGATGCTGGTTCCCAGGAGACCTGCGCCGACGACACGCACCGGCCCGATCAGGCGAGACTCGACCACGTTCGGCTCCAAACTTGCGCGGGTGACAGGGTGAAACGGATGCTGCGGGCTACTTCTGCACTTCGGCGCGGGACACCGTGAGCAGCTGACCGAGTTCCACCTTAGTGAGGTCGCGCACGGCGCCGGAGCGGAGGGTGCCCAGCTGCAGCGGCCCGAACTGGCGGCGCACCAGGTCCACGACGGGGTGGCCGACGGCGTCCATCATCCGGCGCACGATGCGGTTGCGGCCGGAGTGCAGGGTCAGCTCCACCAGGGTGAAGCCGTCGCCGGGAGGGCTGGTGAGGATGCGGGCCTTGTCGGCGGCGATGGGGCCGTCCTCCAGTTCGATGCCGCTCTGCAGCTTGCCGATGGTCTGCGCCGAGACGCGGCCCTCGACCTTGGCGATGTAGGTCTTGGCGACGCCGAAGGAGGGGTGCGCGAGAACGTGGGCAAGGTCGCCGTCGTTGGTGAGGATCAGCAGGCCGCTGGTGGCGGCGTCGAGGCGGCCCACGTTGAAGAGGCGCTCCTCGTACCCTTGCGTGAACTGGCGGAGGTCCGGCCGGCCGCTCTCATCCTGCATGGAGGAGACCACGCCGACGGGCTTGTTCAGCATTACGTAGCGGCGGCTGGTGTCCAGCTGCACGGCGACGTTGTCCACGGCGATCTTGTCGGTCTCGGGGTGCACGCGGCGTCCGAGTTCGGTGACGACCTTGCCGTTGACCCGCACCCGACCGGAGCTGATCATTTCTTCGCTGACCCGGCGGGAGGCGACGCCCGCGGCGGAGAGCACCTTCTGCAGGCGGATGCCGTCGGCGGCGGCCTCGGGGTTGGTGGCGAAGTCCGGGTTGGTGCTGCTGGTGTCGGTGTAGCCGTCGTTGTGGTCGGTCATGGTAGATCCTCGAATCCGTTCGCACCGTCGGCGAGCAACGGCGAAATTAGTGGCAACTCGTCGAGCGAGTTGATTCCCAGCTGGGTGAGCAGCAGGTCGGTGGTGGCGTAATTGATCGCGCCGGTCTCGCTATCGGTGAAGGCCTCGGTGATCAATCCGCGGCCCAGGAGGGTGCGCACGACCGAGTCGACGTTAACGGCCCGAATCGAGGCTACCGCGCCGCGGCTGATCGGTTGCTTGTAAGCGATCACCGCGAGGGTCTCCAGGGCTGCCTGGGAGAGCCGGCTGGGGTTCTGGGTGAGCACAAAATCGGCCACCACCGGGTCGTGCTCCGCGCGCACGTAGATGCGCCAGCCGCCGGCCACCTCGCGCAGTTCGAAGCCGCGCCGCACGGTGCCGTCGACCCCGTCGAAGTCGGCGACCAGCCGCAGGATGGCCGCGCGTACGTCCACGAGCGGATGCGCGACCGCAGTGGCCAGGTGCACCAGGCTCTGCGGCTCATCCGCCACCATCAAAATCGCCTCGAGCCGCCGCTCAATGGCCACCGCTCCCCCGCCGCCGTTCGAGCGATTCCCGTCGGTCGAGCCTGTCGAGACCTCGTCAAGGGTCGTCACACTGGCATCAAGACTCATAATCGCCTCCAAGGTTCGCAAGATTGTCATCCGACCAGCCCTCGGCATCCCAGTGCAAACTGAGCTCGCCCAGCGGTTCGAGCTGGTCGAAGGTCAGAGCCCCGTGCCGGTACAGCTCCAGCACGGCAAGAAAACGGGCGATCACGAGCCCCTTCTCGGCGCAGTCCACGATCAGCTCCCGAAACGTCAGGCTTCGGTTGGCCCGCAACATCGCCACCACGATCGCCGCCTGCTCCCGGATGCTGACCAGCGGCGCGTGCAAATGCTCCAGCCCCACGGTCGGCAGCTCTCGCGGCGTGAGCGCCAACGCCGCCAGCGCGCCGAAATCGCCCAGCGACAACGTCCACACGAGCTCCGGCGTGGTCGTACGGTATTTCTCCTCGAGCCGCACCGAGCGCACATGGCGGGTGGCCTCGTGCTCGAGGCGTTCGAGGAACCACTCCGACGCGGTCTTGAACGCCCGGTACTGCAACAGCCGGGCGAAGAGCAGGTCGCGGGCCTCGAGCAGCGCCACGTCCTCGGCATCCACCAGTTCGCCCTGCGGCAGCAGCCCGACCAGTTTGAGGTCGAGCAGGGTGGCGGCCACGACGAGGAACTCGGTGGCCTGGTCGAGCTCCTCGGCGGCGTCGAGCCCGCGCAGGTAGGAGATGAACTCGTCGGTGACCCGGCTCAGCGAGATCTCGGTGATATCGAGTTCGTGCTTGCCGATCAACGAGAGCAGCAGGTCGAACGGTCCCTCGAAGTTCTGCAGAGCCACCGAGAAGCCGGGCGCGGGTGTACCGGCGTCGCCGATGGACTCGAGCGTGCCGGTGCCGGCCGTGCGGGTGTGGGTCGTGGCGGTGGTCGCCGCGACGCGGGCCGAAGCGGCCGAGGTGCGCTTAGGCGACCGCGCCACGCTGGATCAGTTCCCGCGCCGCCTGCTTGTAGGCCTTGGCGGCGGCGTGTTCCGGAGCGAACTCGGTGATCGGCACCCCCGCGACACTGGCATCCGGGAATTTGACCGTACGGCCGATGACGGTGTCGAGCACCCGGTCGCCGAACGCGTCAACGACCCGTTCGAGTACCTCGCGCGAGTGCAGGGTGCGGGAGTCGTACATGGTGGCCAGGATGCCGTCGAGTTCGATGGCCGGGTTGAGCCGGTCGCGCACCTTGTCGATGGTTTCGATGAGCAGCGCCACCCCGCGCAGGGCGAAGAACTCGCACTCCAGCGGGATCAGCACGCCGTGGCTGGCGGTGAGGGCGTTGACGGTGAGGATGCCCAGCGACGGCTGGCAGTCGATGAGGATCACGTCGTAATCGTTGGAGACCTTGCGCAGCACCCGGGCGAGAATCTGCTCGCGGGCGACCTCGTTGACGAGGTGCACCTCCGCGGCGGAGAGGTCGATGTTGGCCGGGATGATGTCCAGACCCACGACGGAGGTCTGCTGGATGGCTTCCTTGGGATCCTTGGAGCCGCTCAGGAGCAGGTCGTAGATGGTGGTGACGTCGTGCGTGGGCACGCCGAGACCGGCCGACAGGGCGCCCTGCGGGTCGAAGTCGATGGCGAGCACCCGGCGGCCGTAGCCGGCCAGTGCCGCTCCCAGGTTGATGGTGGTCGTCGTCTTGCCGACGCCGCCCTTCTGGTTGCACAGCGAGACGATGCGCGCCGGGCCGTGGCTTTTCAGCGGGGCGGGCTCATCGAACACCTGCAGCGGGCGACCGGTTGCACCGGTGGGTGGTTCCTCGAGTCCGGGAAGCTGCGTCCGGCTATCCGTTCTACGCGCCACTGGGCTGTCCTCGATCCGTCATGCAGTTCACTTGGTTGATTCTACCGAGCCGAGAGGCCCAGCCCGGCCAGATTCCCCGGTGTGCCGCCAGCTGCCTCGCCGGCTGAGTCAGCCGGCCTTCTTGTCGTCGGTGCCCCGGCGCACCCGCACCACGGTCTCCCAGCCAGCCACGATCACGAGCACCCCGGTGGTCACCGAGCCCAGCTGCAGTGGGGTGAGCTCGAAGGCCGCGCCGAACGCAACCAGCAGCGCCCCGAGGCCCACCAGGTACGACACGAGCAGCTCCCGCGCCACGACGAGCCGGAACAGCAGCATCCCCAGCACGTAGAGCGCCGGCCCTCCCACCAGGACCACCGCGGTGGACAGGGTCATCTCCGCGTGCGGATGCGTGAGCACTTCTTTGTCGGCCACCGAGGTGAGCACGATGCCGGCGATGATCACGGCGTGCACGTAGGTGTACGCGAGCCGGGCGATGCGACCGGGCTCCGCGGCGGCGGCGATGGCCTTGGCGCCGGCGCGTTCGCTGTGGTCGAAGTACAGCCACCACATCGCCACGGTCGCACCGAACGCGAGCAGCATGCCCAGGATGCTCGCCGCCGAAGATTCCTTCGCGACGAACGCGAATCCGGTGACCAGCAGCGATTCGCCCAGGGCGATGATCACGAACAGGGCGCTGCGCTCGGCGATGTGCGGGCCGGAGAGGTTCCACTGGTCGATGCCGGACGCGCCGAGTCCCGGCACCCGGAAGCCGACCCCGGCGGAGAGGTACTCGATGGCCAGGGCGATCAGCCAGAGCGGCAGCCGATATTGCAACGGCAGCAGCGCCCCGACGATCCAGAACACGCTCGAGAGAGCCAGCCAGATCAGGATCCGCACGAAGGTGCGGCGCAGCTCGGCGTCGTGCCGGGCCACGGCGAGCACCATGAAGGCCGTGCGGCCCAGTTGCAGCACCGAGTAGGCCAGCGCGAAGACGATGCCGCGGTCGCCGAACGACTCGTAGATCGAGACGCTCACCACGAACCCCACCAGCGACAGGCCCAGCACCACGCCGCGCACGGGCAGCTTGGCCGGGTCGAGCCAGTTGGTCACCCAGGTCGTGTAGACCCACACCCACCAGAGCGCGAGCACCAGCATCGCCGACTCGAGGGCACCCTCCCAGGACTGGTTCTCGTAGAGGTAGCGGGAGAGCTGGGTGAGCGCGAAGACGAAGATCAGGTCGAAGAACAGCTCGACGTAGGTGACCCGGTCGGAGCTGGTGGAGTCCTCGGGCCGCAGCAGATTGCGGCGGATGCCGAAGCGGCCGGCCGGCGTCGGTGCGGGCGGTGGTGTTGAGGTACGGGTCACTCCCCCATTGTGGCCGCCCTTGCCTGCGAAACACACACACACACAGGTCACCGGCGGGCGGCGCGGGTCAGCGGGCGCGGGGGTGCGCCGTGGTGTACACGTCGCGGAGGGTGTCGATGGTGACGAGGGTGTAGATCTGGGTGGTGGCCACCGACGAGTGACCGAGCAGTTCCTGCACCACGCGCACGTCGGCGCCGCCGGAGAGCAGGTGGGTGGCGAACGAGTGCCGCAGCGTGTGCGGCGACACCTCGATGCCCAGCTGGGCGCGTTCCGCGGCGGCCCGGATGATCAACCAGGCGTTCTGCCGGCTCACCCGATGCCCCCGCACGCCGAGGAACAGCGCCGGGGTGGACTTACCCCGCCCCGACAACACCGGTCGGGCCCGCACCAGGTACGCGTCCACGGCGGCCCGGGCGAAGCTGCCGACGGGCACGATGCGCTGCCGGTTGCCCTTGCCGGTGAGCCGCACCACGTCTTCCTCGAGCATGTCGTCCACGTTGAGGTTGACCACCTCGGACACCCGCGCCCCGGTGGCGTAGAGCAGTTCGAGCAGCGCCTTGTCGCGCAGCTGCTGCAGTTCCTCCCCGTCGGTCGCGGCCAGCAGCGCGTTCACCTGCTCGATCGAGATGGCCTTGGGCAGCCGCAGGCCGAGCTTGGGCGGTTTGGTCTCGTGCGCCACGTCCACGTCCACCAGCGATTCCTCGAGCAGGAACCGGTGGAAGCCGCGCACGGTGCTCAGGATCCGCGCGACGGAGGCCGCGGTCAGCGGCGATTCGGTGCGACTGCCCAGGTGCTGCACGAACGCGCTCACCTGCGGCCCGGTCACGGCGCGCAGATCGGTGATCTCGGCATCCGTGAGCCAGCCGGCGTAGATCACCAGGTCGCGCCGGTAGGCGGCGACGGTGTTGGCGCTCAGCCCGCGTTCAATCGAGACATGCCGCAAGTACGAGTGCACGGCCGGCTCGATGAGCGCGGGGCCGGTCACACCGTGTGGTCCCAGTTGTTCGGATGCCGCGGCCAAGGCAGGTCGGCCGGCGCCAACGACGCCCAGCCGCGGGAGCGGGAGGCGGCGGCAGCCAGCACACCGACAACAAGCGACGGGTTCTGCACCCGGCGGGCCAGCGCGGCGTCAACGGCGTCGTCCAGGGACACCCAGCGGGTGACCATGTCGGCTTCCTCGTCGGTGCGGTCGAAGGCCTCGGTGGCCGGCGACAGGCCGCGGGCCAGGTAGATGCGGATCACTTCGTTGCTGCCGCCCGGGGACGTGTAGAACTCGGTGAGCACATTCCACTCGGATGCGACGACGTCGGTCTCCTCGGCCAGCTCGCGCTGGGCGCCGATAAGAGCGTGTTCGCCGTCGACGTCGAGCAGCCCGGCGGGCAGCTCCCACTCCCGCATCCGCACCGGGTGCCGGTACTGCTGGATCAGCAGCACCCGGTCCTGGTCGTCGAGGGCGAGAATCGCGACCGCACCGGGGTGGTCGACGTACTCACGCACGATCTCGGCGCCGTTGTAGTCGAACGCGTCCTGGCGGATGTTCCACACGTGACCGTCGAACCGCACCGCACTGGAGGTCAGCGCGGTCGGTGCCGGCTCATCCTCGATGCGGGGCAGCAACGCGTCGGCTTCGGCGCGGGCGGCGAGGGTCTCAGGCATCTTCCTTGACCTCGAACAGGCGGCTGGCCTGCTGGCGGTCCAGGGCCGCACCGATCAGGCCGACGAACAGCGGGTGCGCGTGGCTGGGGCGTGAGCGCAGTTCGGGGTGGGCCTGGGTGCCCACGTAGAACGGGTGCTCGGCGCGGGGCAGCTCCACGTACTCGACGAGGTGGCCGTCGGGCGAGGTGCCGGAGAACCACAGGCCGGCCTCGGCGATCTGGGCGCGGTAGTTGTTGTTCACCTCGTAGCGGTGACGGTGACGCTCGGACGCGACCGGGGCGCCGTAGAGCTCGGCAACGATGGACCCGTCGGCGAGGTTGGCCGGGTACAGGCCGAGGCGCATGGTGCCGCCCAGGTCGCCGCCGGCGATGATCTCGACCTGCTCTTCCATTGTCGCGATCACGGGGAACTCGGTCTCGGGCTCGAACTCGCTCGACGAGGCGCCGTCGAGGCCGGCCTTGTTGCGGGCGTATTCGATGACCATGCACTGCAGGCCCAGGCACAGGCCGAGCACGGGGATGGCGTTCTCGCGGGCGAACTTGAGGGCGCCGAGCTTGCCCTCGATGCCGCGCACGCCGAAGCCGCCGGGCACGCAGATGCCGTCGAGCTCGGCGAGCATCGCCGCGGCGCCTTCGGGCGTCTCGCAGGTGTCCGAAGCGATCCACTCGAGCTTGACCTTGGTCTGCTGGGCGAAACCGCCGGCGCGCAGCGCCTCGGTCACCGACAGGTACGCGTCGGGCAGGTCGATGTACTTGCCGACCAGGCCGATGGTGACCTCGTGCTTGGGCTCGCGCACGGCGTCGAGCACGCGCTGCCAGGCGGTCCAGTCCACGTCCTTGACCGGCAGGCTCAGGGCGTCGGTGATGTACTTGTCCAGACCCTGCTCGTGCAGCACGGCGGGAATCTCGTAGATGCTGGGCACGTCGACGCAGTTGACGACAGCGTCTTCTTCGACGTCGCACATCAGCGCGATCTTGCGCTTGTTGGATTCGGAGACGGGGCGGTCGCTGCGCAGCACCAGGGCATCCGGCTGGATACCGAGAGAGCGGAGCGCTGCGACGGAGTGCTGGGTGGGCTTGGTCTTCTGCTCACCGGAGGCGGCCATGAACGGCACCAGCGACACGTGCACGAAGAAGACGTTCTTGCGGCCCAGCTCGTGGCGCACCTGGCGGGCGGCCTCGATGAAGGGCTGCGACTCGATGTCGCCGACGGTGCCGCCGACCTCGGTGATGATGACGTCGGGGCGCGGCTCGTCGCTGGCCTGCAGGCGCATCCGTCGCTTGATCTCGTCGGTGATGTGCGGGATGACCTGGACGGTGTCGCCGAGGTACTCGCCGCGGCGTTCGCGGGCGATGACCTGTGAGTAGACCTGACCGGTGGTGACGTTCGCCGCCTGGGTGAGGTTGATGTCGAGGAAGCGCTCGTAGTGGCCGATGTCGAGGTCGGTCTCCGAGCCGTCGTCGGTGACGAAGACTTCACCGTGCTGGAACGGGTTCATCGTGCCCGGGTCGACGTTGAGGTAGGGGTCCAGCTTCTGCATGACGACGCGTACGCCGCGAGCAGTCAGGAGGTTGCCGAGGCTTGCCGCCGTCAGGCCTTTACCCAATGAAGAAACGACACCACCGGTCACAAAAATGTGCTTCGTAATGCCGTCTGAATTGTCCGCGTTTGTAATGTTCACCACGGGCTTCGATCCTATCACCTAGCTGGGGCCTCTCCGTTGGAGCGAGTTGAGTGGGCAAGTTCAATGAGCTCGCGAGCGTGCTCGAGGCCGCTGGCGGAGTCGGGCAGTCCGGAGAGCAGCCGGGCCATCTCGGCGGCCCTGTCGTCGCCGGTGAGCTGGCGTACGCTGCTCGCGGTGACCGAGCCATGGCTGTCCTTGACGACGCTGAGGTGGTTGCCGGCGAACGCCGCCACCTGGGCGAGGTGGGTGACCACGATCACCTGGGCGGTTTCTGCGAGTCGGGCGAGTCGCCGGCCGATCTCGATCGCGGCCGCGCCGCCCACTCCGGCGTCGACCTCGTCGAAGACGAAGGTGGGCACAGGGTCGGTGGCGTTGATGACGACCTCGATGGCCAGCATCACCCGCGACAGCTCGCCCCCGGATGCGCCACGCGCCAGTGCCCGCGGCTCGGCGCCCGCGTGGGGCTGCAACATGATGCGCACCAGGTCGTGGCCGGTCACCGAGACCTCGTCCAGCCGGTCGATCTCCACCACCAGGCGGGCGTCCGGCATGGCTAGCGCGGCCAGTTCGGTTGTCACGGCGGCGCCGAGCGCGGCGGCCGCGGTGACGCGGATGCCGGTGAGCGCCTCGGCGAGCCGCTGCACGAGGTCGCGGTCGGCGGTCGTGTCCGCGCGCAGGGCGTCGATCCGGTCGGAGTCGCTGTCGAGCTCGAGCAGGCGACTGCTGCCGGTGTCGAGAAAGTCGATGGCCTCGTCGAGGCCGCCGACGAACTTGCGCGAGAGTACGCTCAGCTCGGCGCGGCGCTCCTGCACCACCTCGAGTTCCCTGGCGCCGTCGGCGTCCAGGCCGGCGAGGTAGCTGGAGAGTTGTGCGGCGATGTCGGCGACGATGAAGCCGGCGTTGGCGAGGGCCTCGGCCAGCGGCGGCAGCACCGGGTCGTGTGCGGCGGCCCGGTCCAGCTGGCGGCGGGCGGATTCGAGCAGGGCGACGACATCGGGCGTGTCGTCGGTGGATTCCTCGGCCGAGAGCAGTTCGCGAGACGAGGCGGCGGCCAGCCGGAGTTCTTCGAGGTTACCGAGCCGTTCGGCGCGGCCGGCGAGTTCGTCGTCTTCGCCGCGCTGCGGGGCGGCGAGCTCGATCTCGGCGATCCGCAGGCGCAGGTCTTCGGCTTCTCGGGCCCGGCGGTCCTGCTCGGCGATGAGCAGGTCGAGTTCGGCTTGGTTGGCGTGCCAGCGGTGGTAGACGTGCTGGAAGGCCATGAGGGCCTCGGTGAGTTCGGGGCCGGCGAACCGGTCCAGCGCCCCGCGCTGCGCGGAGGTGGACCGCAGGCGCACCTGGTCGGACTGGCCGTGCACGACGACGAGGTCACCGCCGAGGTCGCCGAGCACCCCGGCGGGGGCGCTGCGGCCGCCGACGACGGCGCGGCTGCGGCCTTCGGCCGACACCGAACGGCTGAGCAGCAGCTCGGGGCCGTCGAGGTCTCCTCCGGCGTCCCGCACCCGCTGGGCGACGGGCCCGTCGGGGGCGATCAGCCAGCGGCCCTCCACCCAGCTCTGCGGTTGGCCGGCGCGCACGGTGCCCGGGTCGGCGCGCTCGCCCAGCAGCAGGCCGAGCGCGGTGACGACCATGGTCTTGCCCGCGCCGGTCTCGCCGGTGATGGCGGTGAAGCCGGGGCCGAGCGGCAGGGTGGCTTCCTTGATCACGCCGAGGTCGCGGATGACGAGTTCTTCGATCATGCGGTCACCTCACTCACGTCCGACCGGGCCCCGCCAGCCCGTGATGGGCAGGTTGAACTTGTTCACCAATCGGTCGGTGAACGGGCCGCTGTGCAGCCGGGCGAGACGTACCGGAACCGGTGAGCGTCGCACGACCACCCGGGCGCCGGGCGGCAGATCATGCACGCGACGGCCATCGGCGCAGAGCACCGCGGTGCTGTCGCCGCGGGCGAGGATCTCCACGGCGAGGGAGGAGTCCGGTCCGACGACGAGGGGGCGGGCGAACAGGGCATGGGCGCTCAACGGCACGAGCAGCAGGGCGTCCAGGCTCGGCCAGACGATCGGTCCCCCGGCGGAGAACGAGTAGGCGGTCGACCCGGTGGGGGTGGACAGCACCACGCCGTCGCAGCCGAAGGCGGACAGCGGGCGGCCGTCGACCTCGATGATGACCTCGATCATCCGCTGCCTGCTGGCCTTTTCGACGGTGGCCTCGTTGAGCGCCCAGGTTTCGTAGACCACCTCATGGTCCACCTTCACCCTCACCGAGAGCGTCATGCGCTCCTCCACGAGGTAGTCGCGCAGCAGGGCGCGACGCACGGCCTCGCCGAGGTCGTCGCGTTCGCTTTCGGCCAGGAATCCCACGTGGCCCAGGTTGATGCCCAGCAGCGGCGCGGAGCAGCCGCGCACGATCTCGGCGGCGCGCAGGATGGTGCCGTCGCCGCCGAGCACGATCACGAGTTCCAGGTCGGTGGCCTGCACGGTCTCGCCGAGCACGGCGGTGCTGCCGTTCAGTTGCGGGCAGGACGCCAGCAGGTCGGCGCGTTCCTCGGCGGCCAGCACCGGTACGGCGCCGGCGGCGATCAGCTGTTCGCAGACGGTGGCCGCGGCTTCGAGGGAGTCCTGACGGCCGGTGTGGGCGACGACGAGGATGTGTCGTGGCGTTGCGGTCATGCGCGTCACGCTCCCACCAGGATGGATATCCGATCGATCCATTCTGTCGGATTAGTTCCGGTTCCACGTCTCAGCCACACGAGATACTCGTGGTTGCCTGCGGCCCCGGCGATCGGCGACGCGATCAGGCCGTTCACGCCGAGCCCCAGGTCCCAGGCGGCCCAGAGCACACCGGCGACGGCGTCGGCGCGAAGTCCGGCGTTGTGCACGACACCCTCCCGGATGCCGCCGCGACCGACCTCGAATTGGGGTTTGATCAGCAGCACGAAGTCGGCACCCTCGGTTGCGGTGGCGACCAGGGCCGGCAGGACCGTGGTGAGGGAGATGAACGAGAGGTCGCCGACGACGAGGTCGGGTTGCTCGGTGATGCCGGAGGCTCCCGCGATGGACTCCGCGGTGGCGTAGCGCAGGTTGAAGCCCTCGACGAGCGTCACCCGCTGGTCGGCCTTGATGGTCGGCGACAGCTGGCCGTGGCCCACGTCGACGGCGATGATCCGGGCGATGTCGCGTTCGAGCAGCACCTGGCTGAAGCCGCCGGTGGAGGCACCGGCATCCATCGCGGTGCGGCCGGCGACCGGTAGATCGAACGCGTCGAGCGCGGCAACGAGCTTGTGCGCTCCGCGGCTCACGTAGTGGTCGGTGGGGGCCACGGCGATGACCTGGCTCTCGCGCACCTTGGCGGATGCCTTGACGACAGGGCTGCCGTCCACGGTGACCAGGCCCTCGGTGATGAGCCGGGCGGCGACGGTGCGCGATCGCACCAAGCTCCGTTCGAACAGCGCCGAATCCAGGCGCTGCTCCCCCGTGGGTGAAACCGTGGGTTCAGCGGCGGACGCCGGTGGCGTGCTGATCGGCACGCTGGTGGGCTGTGGCGCCGACCGTCTCGGCTCCGGCGCGTCCTCGTGCTGGGTCCCCATCTCGGGGTCTGGCTCTGGCGTGCTGGAGGTGGTCATTCGGCCTTCGATCGGGGCACGTCGCCACCTTCGAGGTGGTCGCGCAGACTGTCGTGCAGCTGGAGATACGCCGCGGCCCGGTCCTCGAGCGGCAGCGCCTCGGTGGCCGTGATGCGGGCCTCGAGGTCACCGTCCAGCACGGGCGGGGCGGGTGCGTCGTCGGTAGGCGCGGGCGCTGGTGCAGACGGCGTCGGGCGCGGCCCCGGGCGACCCGGGGTCGGCGCACTGGGCGGCCCGGCCGCATCTACTCCGTCTGCACTCACGCCTCCTAGGCTACCGTCCGAGATAGAGGCTCTCCGGAACGTTGAGGCCGTAGATCGGTCGGCCGGACGCCCAGATCACGGCGCAGGCGGCCCGCAACAGGTTGATTCCGTCGTCGCCGACGGCCATGATCTCCACGTCGGCGCCGTGGATGCGCACGCTGGCGCCGTCGACCGTGGCCTGGGACTTGTCCTTGGAGAAGACCGTCACGGGGTAGGGCTCGTGCAGCTGGCGCAGGTCCTCGAGGATGAACGTCGGACGCTCCGTGGGGCCGGCCGCCAGAGCCTGCTTGGCCTTGTCGATGCCGGTGAGCACGAGCACCGACGGCATCCCAGCGCGGTTGGCGCCGAGAATGTCGGTGTCGAGCCGGTCGCCGATGAACAGCGGGGCGGTGGCATCGAAGCGTTTGATGGCCTCGAGGAAGATCGGGATCTCCGGCTTGCCGGCCACGAGCGGCAGACGCCCGACCGCGGTGTGCACCGCGGAGACCAGGGTGCCGTTGCCCGGGGCGATGCCGCGGGCCTGCGGAATGGTCCAGTCGGTATTCGTCGCGATCCACGGAATGCCCGGGTAGTCGCCGTCCAGGGTCACGCCGGCGTTCAGCGCAAAGCTGGCCTCGGCCAGCTGGGTCCAGCCCACGTCAGGAGCGAAGCCCTGCACCACGGCGGCCGGGGAATCCTCGGCGGACCGGGTCACCTCGAAGCCGTGCTTCTGCAGTTCGTCGACGAGACCGTCGCCGCCCACCACCAGGATCCGCGATCCGGCCGGCACCTGCTCCACGAGCAGCCGCATGGCTGCCTGGGGCGAGGTGACGACGTCGGACGGCGCCACGGTGAGACCGAGGTCGGTCAGGTGGCCGGCCACGGATGCATCCGTGCGTGATGCGTTGTTGGTGATGTAGCCCACCCGGATGCTTTCAGCGGCCTTGTTGAGGCCGTCGATCGCGTACGGGATGGCGTGTGGGCCGGCGTAGACGACACCGTCGAGGTCGGCCAGGACCACGTCGATGCCGGCCAGGGGTGTGGCCGGCTCAGTCAACGGGCGTCGTTTCAGGATCTTCGTCCACACCCTTGGCGTCGTCGTGTGATTCGTCATCGGATGAAGCAGCGTCCTCGGTGTCAGTTTCGGTGTCAGAGATGGTGATGGTGTCGTCGGCGGTCTCGAGCTCGTCGGGCGTGTCGGCGTTGTCCTGATCGGACTCGTCCTCATCCTGGTCGGCGTCCTCGTCCTCGTCCTCGTCTTCATCGAATTCTTCGTCGAGTTCGACGATCTCGATGGTCTCGTCGACGTCGCCGTTCAGAGCGGCGTCCGCGCGGGAGGCACGTTCGTTCCAGACGTCGGCCTCGTCGGTGCGGCCGAGTTCTTCGAGAACCTCGGCGTAGGCGGCGAACAGCTCCGAGCTGTAGGAGAACGCGGTCTTGGGGTCGAGCTGGGCGATTTCGAGCTCGCTCAGCGCGGCCTCGGTCTCCCCCAGGTCGAGACGGGCGCCGGACATGGCGATGGCCAGGGCCACCTGAACGCCGGCGGGCAGGGTGGAGCGGTCCACCGAACGGCCCAGCTCCAGGGCGCGGTCGGGGCGGCCTACGCCGCGTTCGCTGTCCACCATCAGCGGCAGCTGGGCGTTGGAGCCCGAGATACGGCGGTAGGTGCGGAGTTCCCGCAACGCCAGGGCGAAGTCGCCGGTGGCGTAGGCCGTGATGGCCAGGCTCTCGCGCACCACGGCGATGCGGCCGGCGCGACGCGCGGCGCTCATGACGTGGCGGTGCGCCAGCTCCGGGTCTTCCTCGATGACCCGGGCGGCCATGGCCAGGTGACGGCCCACGGCTTCCGCGTTGTCCTTGGTGAGGGTCTTGAGCTCATTGCGGGCGATGCGGTCGAGGTCCTCGGACGTGATGTCGTCGGGCAGCTCGGGGTCGTCGTGACGCGGGCGCACCGAACGCAGCTCGCGCTGCATGCGCTGCTCTTCGGTCATCTCCTCTTCGACGACGCGGGCGTCGCGGTCACCGCGGGCGGGGGCGCCTTCGCGGGTCCACAGTTTCTTGCCGGAGTCGCGGGGAGCTCCGGCGCGGGTCGGCGAGCCGCCGCGGGCACTGTCCTTCAGCCACGGCTTGTTCTCGGTATCGCGCTGGGGACGGTCGGAGTTGCCCTTGTACGCGGGGCGGTCGCTGTTGCCCTTGTACGCGGGACGGTCTCCGTCACGCTGCGGACGGTCGGAGTTGCCCTTGTACGCGGGGCGGTCGCTGTTGCCCTTGTACGCGGGACGGTCACCGTCGCGCTGCGGACGGTCGCTGTTGCCCTTGTACGCGGGACGATCGCTGTTGCCCTTGTACGCGGGACGGTCGCCATCACGCTGCGGACGGTCGGAGTTGCCCTTATATGCCGGACGGTCCGAGTTGTACGCGGGACGATCGCTGTTGCCGCGGTAGGGAGGACGGTCACCATCGCGCTGCGGGCGGTCCGAGTTGCCCTTGTACGCCGGACGGTCCGAGTTATATGCCGGGCGGTCGCTGTTGCCGCGGTAGGGAGGACGGTCACCATCGCGCTGCGGGCGGTCGGAATTGCCCTTGTATGCCGGACGGTCGCTGTTGCCCCGGTACGGAGGACGGTCGCCGTCGCGCTGCGGACGGTCGGAGTTGCCCTGGTACGCCGGGCGGTCGCTGTTCCCGCGGTAGGGAGGGCGGTCGCCGTCGCGCTGCGGACGGTCAGAGTTGTAGGAAGGACGATCGCTGTTGCCCTTGTACGCGGGACGGTCGGAGTTGCCACGGTAGGGAGGACGGTCACCATCGCGCTGGGGACGGTCCGAGTTGCCCTGGTACGCCGGGCGATCGCTGTTCCCGCGGTAGGGCGGGCGGTCGCCATCGCGCTGCGGACGGTCGGAGTTACCCCGGTACGGTGCACGCTCCCCGCCCTGCGGACGGTCGGAGTTGCCACGGTACGGAGGGCGATCGCCATCACGCTGGGGACGGTCATTTCCGCCGGTGTTGCCACGGTACGGCGGACGGTCTCCGTCGCGCTGCGGGCGGTCGGAATTGCCGCGGTACGGCGGGCGGGCGCCGTCCTGGTTGGGTCGGTCCGACCCTCCGCGACCACCCTGGTAGCCGCCGGTGCGACGATCGCCGCTCCCGTTGTCGCGTGCGTCGTTCCCGTTGCGTTCCGTGGGGGTCACTGTTTATCTCCTGTAGGTGTGGCTATACGTACCGGACTACTTCTCCAGCGTACGTTAACGGCAAAATGGCCACCCGAATGGGTGGCCATTTTGACTAAGTTAAGTCCGGCGGTGTCCTACTCTCCCACAGGGTCCCCCCTGCAGTACCATCGGCGCAAAGAGTCTTAGCTTCCGGGTTCGGAATGTGACCGGGCGTTTCCCTCTTGCTATGGCCGCCGAAACAATGTGCGATGCCCGCACCTAGGTGCCGGCCATCAAGTCGTTTCGAACCATCAAGCTTCGATTGCTCTAGTCTACAGGACATCACGGCTGGCCGCCTCCGCGAGCCGTGAGTTAGGCACCGAAAACTCGCGCATCCTGGTGCTTTTCTCACAGTTCGCGGAACCGGGCTAGGTGGGGGTTAAACGCAGAAAAGCCACCCCGGTGGGGTGGCTTTTCTGTGTGTTTCTAAGTTAAGTCCGGCGGTGTCCTACTCTCCCACAGGGTCCCCCCTGCAGTACCATCGGCGCAAAGAGTCTTAGCTTCCGGGTTCGGAATGTGACCGGGCGTTTCCCTCTTGCTATAGCCGCCGAAACACCTGGTGATGGTGAATCGAATCTATATTTTTTAGTTATAGAGCCCTCCGTGGAGGGCGTTTGTTCTCGACCGTACATCGAGAACCACATAGTGGACGCATAGCAGCTTATTCAAACTGAGTGTTATCAAATTATCGGCTTATTAGTACCGGTCAGCTC
>NZ_SOGI01000006.1:0-143149 GCF_004403385.1 Cryobacterium sp. TMT4-31 | reverse complement strand
AGATCGAGGTCGCGATCGCGCGTGTGCGGGCGGATATCGCTCGGCTGCATGGTGAGTTGACGGCCAATGGCTTGGTGGTGTGGACCGGCGGTAACGTGTCGGGTCGGGTGCCGGGCGCGGACTTGTTTGTGATCAAGCCGTCCGGGGTGGATTATGCGGATCTGGCGCCGGAGAACATGATTCTTTGTGATCTGGATGGCAGTGTCGTTCCGGAGACTCCGGGTGCGGACCGGTCGCCGTCGTCGGACACGGCTGCGCATGCGTATGTGTACCGGAACATGCCCGAGGTCGGCGGGGTGGTGCACACGCATTCCACTTACGCGACGGCGTGGGCTGCGCGTGGTGAGGAGATCCCGTGTGTGATCACGGCGATGGCTGATGAGTTCGGCGGTCCGATCCCGGTGGGCCGGTTCGCGATCATCGGTGATGACACCATCGGTCAGGGCATTGTCGAGGCGTTGGCTGGGCATCGTTCCCGGGCGGTGTTGATGCAGAACCATGGGCCGTTCACGATCGGTAAGGATGCCCGTGATGCGGTCAAGGCTGCCGTGATGGTCGAAGACGTCGCCCGTACGGTGCACTTGGCCCGGCAGGGTGGCCCGCTGATTCCGATCCCGCAGGAATCGATCGATTCTCTTTTCAACCGTTACCAGAATGTCTACGGACAAGCACCGCAAGGAGCCCTCAAATAATGTCACCCACCGCACTCAACACGTCCCTGGACAGCTACGAGGTCTGGTTCCTCACCGGCAGCCAGAACCTGTATGGCGAGGAGACCCTGCGCCAGGTNGCACTCAACACGTCCCTGGACAGCTACGAGGTCTGGTTCCTCACCGGCAGCCAGAACCTGTATGGCGAGGAGACCCTGCGCCAGGTCGCCGAGCAGTCCCGGGCGATCGCCGATGCTCTCAACGCGTCCAGTGACGTGCCCGTCACGGTGGTGTGGAAGCCGGTTTTGAAGGACGCTGAGTCGATTCGTCGGGCGNAGTGACGTGCCCGTCACGGTGGTGTGGAAGCCGGTTTTGAAGGACGCTGAGTCGATCCGTCGGGCCGCGTTGGATGCCAACGGTGATGACAAGGTCATCGGTTTGATCGCGTGGATGCACACGTTCTCGCCGGCGAAGATGTGGATCGGCGGCCTCAACGCGTTGACCAAGCCGTTGCTGCACCTGCACACCCAGGCCAACGTGGAACTGCCCTGGGCCGAGATCGATTTCGATTTCATGAACCTGAACCAGGCCGCGCACGGCGACCGGGAGTTCGGGTACATCCAGACCCGCCTGGGCGTGTCGCGGAAGACCGTTGTCGGCCACGTGTCCAACCCGGTGGTCAGCGCCTCGATCGGCACCTGGACGCGTGCTGCGGCCGGCTGGGCGGCATCGAACAGCATGAAACTGGCCCGGTTCGGCGACAACATGCGTTACGTCGCCGTCACCGAGGGCGACAAGACCGAAGCCGAGCTGCGTTTTGGCGTGCAGGTGAACACCTGGTCGGTCAACGAACTCGCCGAGACCGTGCACGCCGCCACGGCTGCTGACATCGACGCGCTCGTGGCCGAATACGACGAACTCTACGACGTGGCCCCGGAGCTTCGCCGCGGCGGTGACCGGCACGAGTCGCTGCGTTACGGCGCCGCGATCGAACTCGGGTTGAAGTCCTTCCTCGAAGCCGGCGGTTTCAGCGCGTTCACCACCAACTTCGAAGACCTCGGCGCCCTCAAGCAGCTGCCCGGCCTGGCCGTGCAACGCCTCATGGCCCAGGGCTACGGCTTCGGCGCCGAAGGCGACTGGAAGACCGCGATCCTGGTCCGCGTGGCCAACGTGATGGGTTCGGGCCTGCCCGGCGGGGCGAGCCTGATGGAGGACTACACCTACGACCTCACCCCCGGCGCCGAACTCATCCTCGGCGCCCACATGCTCGAGGTCAGCCCGTCACTGGCCACCGAGAAGCCGACCCTGGAGATCCACCCGCTGGGCATCGGCGGCAAAGACGACCCGGTGCGCCTGGTCTTCAACGCCGCCCCCGGCCCCGCCGTGGTCGTCGCGATGAGCGACATGCGCGACAGGTTCCGCCTCACCGCGAACGTCGTCGAGGTCGTCGAACCCACCCAAGCGCTACCCAAACTCCCCGTCGGCCGCGCCGTCTGGAAGCCCGCACCCGACTTCGCCACCTCCGCCGCCGCCTGGCTCACCGCCGGCGCCGCCCACCACACCGTCATGTCGACAGCCGTCGGCATCGAGGTGTTCCAAGACTTCGCCGAGATCGCTCAAACCGAGCTCCTCGTGATCGATGAAACCACCACCCTGCGGGACTTCTCCCGCGAGGTCCGATGGAACCAGGCGTACTACCGCCTGGCGCAAGGCCTGTAAATCACACACGCACCACTCTGTTTCACCCATTTGACATCAAAGTCGATTGAAAATACGAAAGGAACCACAGTGAAGAAGAAAGCTTTCCTCGCGACACTGGCAGCCGGAGCCATGGTTATGTCCCTGGCAGCCTGCTCCAGCGGCGGAGACTCTGGCGGCGGCGACGGCGGCCTCGTCGGCGTCGCAATGCCCACCAAGTCCTCCGAGCGCTGGATCAACGACGGTAACGCCGTCAAGGAGCAGCTCGAAGCCGAGGGCTTCACCGTCGACCTGCAGTACGCAGAAGACGACATCCCCATGCAGGTCTCGCAGATCGAGAACATGATCACCAAGGGCGCCAAGGCCCTGATCGTCGCCTCGATCGACGGCACCACCCTCACCAGCGTGCTCCAGGACGCCGCAGACGCCGACATCCCCGTCATCGCCTACGACCGCCTGATCCGCGACACCGAGAACGTCAACTACTACGCCTCGTTCGACAACTTCAAGGTTGGCCAGCAGCAGGCCTGGTCGTTGCTGAACGGCCTCGGCCTGGTCGAGCTGGACGGAACGCCCATCGAGGGTGCACCGGCCGGCCCGTTCAACGTCGAGTTGTTTGCCGGTTCGCTGGACGACAACAACGCGTTCTTCTTCTACGACGGCGCGATGGATGTCCTCCAGCCGCTGATCGACGCCAAGACCATCGTGGTCAAGAGCGGCCAGACCGACATCGAGCAGGTTGCAACCCTGCGTTGGGACGGTGAAGAAGCACAGAGCCGCATGGAGAACATCCTGACGTCGACGTACTCCGACGGCAGCGTCGTCAACGGCGTGCTCTCCCCGTACGACGGCATCTCCCGAGGCATCATTTCTGCCCTCGAGGGCTCCGGCTACACAGTGGGCCCGGAATGGCCCGCGATCTCCGGTCAGGACGCTGAGCTCGACTCGGTCAAGGCCATCGTCGCCGGTGAGCAGTACGGCACGATCTTCAAGGACACCCGCAAGCTGGCCGAGGTCGCCGTTTCGATGACCCTCGCCCTGCTCAACGGT
Source organism: Cryobacterium sp. TMT4-31 (assembly GCF_004403385.1). Classification (NCBI taxonomy): domain Bacteria; kingdom Bacillati; phylum Actinomycetota; class Actinomycetes; order Micrococcales; family Microbacteriaceae; genus Cryobacterium; species Cryobacterium sp. TMT4-31. The sequence continues at coordinate 139,751 of NZ_SOGI01000006.1, read as the reverse complement.
GACGAGCCGGAGATCAACAACACCGAAGATTACGACAACGGTGTCAAGGTTGTGGATTCCTACCTCCTCGACTCTTCGATCGTGATCAAGGACAACATCACCGAAGAGCTGGTTGACACCGGCTACTGGACCCAGGCCGAGATCGACGGCTAAGAGTCACGTGTTAGTGACCGGCCTGCGGGGCCTCACGGCCCCGCAGGCCGGTCAGCACAAGGTATCGACCTAAGAAAGGAACGCACGTGACCACCAACATCCTCGAGATGCGCGGTATTACCAAGACCTTCCCCGGCGTCAAGGCGCTGCAGGACGTGACGCTCAACGTCGCTCGCGGCGAAGTTCACGCCATCTGCGGTGAGAACGGCGCGGGCAAGTCCACGCTGATGAAGGTGCTCAGCGGCGTTTACCCGCACGGCACCTACACCGGCGACATCGTCTTCGAAGACGAAGTCGTTGAATTCAAGGACATCAGGGACAGCGAAGCCAAGGGCATCGTCATCATCCACCAGGAACTCGCACTGAGTCCCTACCTCTCCATCGCGGAGAACATCTTCCTCAACAACGAACAACGCGGCGCCTTGGGCCTGATCGACTGGAACAAGACCAACACCGAGGCCGTGAAGCTCCTCGCCCGCGTGGGCCTGCGGGAGAACCCCACCACCAAGATCATGGACATCGGAGTCGGCAAGCAGCAGCTCGTGGAGATCGCCAAGGCGCTCTCCAAGCGGGTGAAGCTGCTCATCTTGGACGAGCCGACGGCCGCCCTCAACGACGAGGACTCCGACCACCTGCTCAACCTGATGCTGCACCTGAAGGGTCAGGGCATCACGTCGATCATCATCAGTCACAAGCTCAACGAGATCAAAAAGGTCTCCGACGCCGTCACGGTCATCCGCGATGGCAAGGCCATCGAGACGATCGACAAGGTCGACGTGACCGAAGACCGCATCATCAAGGACATGGTCGGCCGCGATCTCGAGCACCGTTACCCGGACCACACGCCGAACATCGGCGAGGAAATCCTGCGGGTCGAGGACTGGACCGCGCACCACCCCCAGGACCCGACCAGGGTCATGGTCGACAACGTCAACCTGAACGTGCGGCGTGGCGAGATCGTGGGTATCGCCGGGCTCATGGGAGCCGGACGCACCGAGTTCGCGATGAGCCTGTTCGGCCGCACCTACGGCAGCCGCATCACCGGCAAGGTGTTCAAGGCCGGCAAGGAGATCAAGACTCGCACGGTCACCGAGGCGATCGACAACGGCATCGCCTACGCCACCGAGGACCGCAAGACTTACGGCCTCAACCTCATCGAAGACATCAAGCGCAACATCTCGATGGCCTCGCTGGGCAAGCTCGTCAAGGGCGGACTGGTCGATGACAACGAAGAATTCAAGGTTGCCAACGAGTACCGCACGAGCATGAACATCAAGGCACCGACGGTGCTGGCCAAAACCGGGAAACTCTCCGGCGGCAACCAGCAGAAGGTCGTGCTGTCGAAGTGGATCTACTCGAATCCCGACGTGCTGATCCTGGATGAGCCCACCCGCGGCATCGATGTTGGCGCCAAGTACGAGATCTACGCGATCATCAACGCCCTCGCTGCACAGGGCAAGGGCGTCATCGTGATCTCGTCGGAGCTGCCGGAACTGATCGGCATCTGCGACCGCATCTACACCCTCTCCGAGGGGCGCATCACGGGAGAATTCCCGATCGATGCGGCCACCCCGGAGACCCTCATCAAGCACATGACCATGGAAAAGGCCCGTTAGCGTCGGCGCTATCGGAATAGGAGAAACGTCAAAATGAGTGATCTCGAAACCAAGCCGGCGAGCAACACGCCCGAAGGTGCACAAGTCAATCCCAGCAACTCCAAAGCGGCGGCCTGGTTCAGCCATGTCATCGCCGACCTCGGCAAGAACGGCATCTTCGTCGCACTGATCGTGGTGGTTGTGCTGTTCAGCTTCCTGACCGACGGCATCCTGCTGCGGCCGCAGAACATCTCGAACCTGATCGTGCAGAACGGGTACATCCTCGTTCTCGCGGTCGGCATGGTGATGGTCATCATCGCCGGCCACATCGACCTGTCGGTCGGTTCGGTCGCCGCCTTCGTCGGTGCCGTGTCCGGCGTGTTCGCCGTGACCTGGGGACTGCCCTGGTGGCTGTCGATCATCCTTTCGCTCCTGGTCGGTGCCCTGGTGGGCGTCTGGCAGGGCTTCTGGATCGCGTTCGTGGGCATCCCCGCCTTCATCGTGACCTTGGCCGGCATGCTCATCTTCCGTGGCCTCGCCCTCGTGGTGCTCGGCAACGCGAACATCGGTTCGTTCCCGGCCGAATACCGCGCACTCGGTAACGGCTTCCTCACGGATCTCTTCGGCGAGTTCGAGCTGGACCCGCTCACCCTGGGTGTCGCCGCACTGGCGATCATCGCCCTGATCGTGCAGCAGGTGCGCACCCGCAAGGGCCGCGCGGCCTACGGCCAGGAGGTCGAGCCGCTGGTTTGGTTCGTCGTCAAGCTCGTGCTCATCACCGCCGCCATCGCCATGTTCGCATACGCCCTCGCCTCCTACAAGGGCATTCCGGTCACCCTGATCGTGCTGGCCGTGCTGATCCTGGTCTACGGCATCATCATGAACCGCAGCGTGTTCGGCCGTCACATCTACGCGATCGGTGGCAACCTGCACGCCGCTGAGCTGTCGGGTGTCAAGACCCGCAACGTGACGTTCTGGCTGTTCGTGAACATGGGCGTGCTCGCTGCCCTCGCCGGCCTGATCTTCACCGCTCGCCTCAACCTGGCCGGCCCGAAGGCAGGTGACGGCTTCGAGCTCGAAGCCATCTCCGCCGCCTTCATCGGTGGCGCGGCAGTGCAGGGTGGTGTCGGCACCATCGGTGGCGCCATCATCGGTGGTCTGATCATCGGTGTGCTGAACAACGGCATGTCGATCATGGGCATCGGCATCGAGTGGCAGCAGGCCGTGAAGGGCCTCGTGCTCCTCCTCGCCGTCGCCTTCGACGTCTACAACAAGCGTCGCTCCGGCGGCCGCTAGGCACCACGCTCCATCCGGCCGCCGGCCCCGCCTCCACCACGGATGCGGGGCCGGCGGTCTTTGTGTGCCCGCTCGTGCCTCGCGTTATGCCCCGCGGCCCACGTCGCGGCCCACGTCGCGGCCCACGTCGCGGTCCGACGTGTGCCCCGCGGCACACGTTGTGCGCGGCGGCACTCTTTATGCCCCGCGGCCCACGTTGTGCGCGGCGGCACGCTTCATGCGCGACGGCAGGCGCTAGAACCAATGCCGCCGGGGCTAACACGTGCCGCGGGGGCCAAGGCGTGCCGCCGGGAGCCTCTCGGCCTGGCACAGATGCGCGGCCGGCGGCCTTTGTTGCCCGCCGCCCGCGCATGTCTCCAAGACGCGGCTCCCTTCATGCGCCGCGGCCCGCCTTGTGCGCGGCGGCACGCTTTTTGCCCGGCGGCACGCCTCTTGCGCGGCGGCCCGCGCTAGAACCAGTGCCGCCGGAGCTAAGGCGTGCCGCGGGAGCTAAGGCGTGCCGCCGGGAGCCTTCCGTCCGGTACTGACACGTGGGTGCGCTGCTCCTCCACAGGGTACGGATCGGGCGATTGCTCAACCGGGCCGGGTCAGTATCGTGCGCCAGCGGGTCGAAGAGGGACGCTGCCGTATGGCCAATCTCCAGTCCCCGTTATCCAACCCTTCGTCCGCCGAACGCACAGCCGACGCCGCGCGCCACCGCCAAACCCTCCGCCTCGCCGAAGTCGTGAGCACTCGGTACGGCGGGCTGCTCCCGTCTGGTGCCCTGCGAGAGGTCGGAGTGTCAACGCGCGCACTCCAGACGCTGTGCGTGAGGGGTGCGCTCCAGAGCGTCCGTCGCGGTGTGTACGTGACGGGCGAGCGCTGGCGCGCCGCTGATGTCGATGAGCGGTACCGCCTGATGGTGCGGGCGACCGTTCTGGCATCGGGGCGCCGGCCCGTTTTGTCGCATCAATCTGCGGGCATCCTGCACGGCTTTCCCACCATCGGGAGCTGGCCCGCGACGGTGCACATCAGCACCCCTGACGCTGTCGGAGGCAGCAGCACCCGGTTCATAACCAGTCACCGTGGGCCGGCTCCGGACTCAGTGCAGGAGATCGACGGATGCCAGGTCACTTCTGTTGCGCGCACCCTGGTGGATGTGGCCGCCTCGTCACCCTTTCTGGTGGGTGTCACGATGGTGGACCACGCGCTGCGGGTTGAGCAGGAACGCGCCGAACGGGAGCGGCGCGGAGAGGTGCCGATCCGACCGGCGCTGACGAGGGATGACCTCTACCGCGAGCTCGCGATGGTGAACCCGCGAACCGGTCGGCGCCGCGCCGAGCGGGTGATCGCTTTCGCGAACCCGCTGGCGGCAAACCCGGGGGAGACCCTGAGCAGGGTGCGGATCTTTCAGCTCGGCTTTGAGGCACCGGAGCTGCAGGTCTGCTTTCCCGACATCCTCGGCGGCAACGCTTGGGTGGACTTCTTCTGGCGCCGGGTGCGCAAGATCGGCGAATTCGACGGGTTCCTCAAGTACGGCACCGGGCTCGTGCTCGGCAATCGCGACCCGAGTTCGGTGGTGTGGCAGGAGAAACAGCGAGAGGATGCGTTACGCGCCCAGGTGAACAGTTTCGACCGGTGGGGCTGGGATCTTGCTCTCTCACCCACCCGGTTCCACGCCTTCCTCACCGAGCGGGGAGTGCCCCGCGCCTGAGCGATTGTGGCGCCGAACGGGGCGGATCCGGCTCGCGGCGCGGGCTAGGAGCGGTGGCACGCGGTGTATCCNAACCGAGCTCCTCGTGATCGATGAAACCACCACCCTGCGGGACTTCTCCCGCGAGGTCCGATGGAACCAGGCGTACTACCGCCTGGCGCAAGGCCTGTAACGCTCGGCCGCCGACCACTTGGGCGAAATGGGTCAGGCGCCGGCGTGCACCACGCGGTTGCGGCCGTCCCGCTTGGCCACGTACATGCGCACATCGGCGGCCCGCAACAGCGACGAGCTCGTGGCCGCATCGTCCGGGGCGAGCGCGACGCCCAGACTCACGGTGACCCGCAAGCCGGCGTCGATGGGCGACCAATCGTGACCGGCCACATCCAGCCGCACCTTTTCACACAGTGCGCCAGCGGCGGCCGCGTCGTGGGCGGGCAGAATGAGAAGGAATTCTTCCCCGCCCAGACGCGCCGCGATCGCCCCGGGAACCGACGCGACAGCCTGCGTCAGAATGCGGCCGAGCGTCCGCAGCACGTCGTCACCGACCTCGTGCGAAAGCGTGTCATTGATGCGCTTGAAATGGTCGACGTCGATCATCGCGATGGCGATGGGTGCGCCACCCTCGCGGAGGAGGGACAACAGGTTGCTGAGGTGCTCGTCGACGAACCGACGATTGCGTAGCTCTGTCAAAGGGTCGCGTTCGGCCATCTCGCGGTAGCGCTCGCTTTCCCGGCGGGACTCAGCGGTCTGGAACATCGCCTCGAGGATGCGTCCGCGCGCCTCGTTCTCGCTGGCGCCGAGAGCGATGGACTGTTCGTGGTAACTGCGGTAGGCCTCGAACGCCGCCCGAAAATCCTCTCGTTCGGCGTAGATCTCCGCCTGCTCGCGCATGAGCTCGGTGGCCCAGCGCACGAGCCCGTTCTCCCGGGTGAGCTCCCGACACTGGTCGACGACGGCCTGGGCCTCATCCAGATGCCCCCGCCTGCGACAGGTCTCGGCCAGGGTGACCTGGGCGGCGGCGATGCTGTCGGGGTGGAAGTCGACCGGCCTGGCCTCGATGGCCGCCACCAGGGTCGCTTCGGCTTCCTCCAGTCGTCCGGCAGAGAGGTAAACCCTGGCGATAGTGTCGCGGGCGTACATGCCGATCGGGCGGTTGTTGAGTTCGGACAGCGCGAGCAGGCTCTCGACCGCGACGAGTGCGTCGTCCTGATTGCCGGCCAGGTACTCCGTGAAGGCGAGGTTGTTCAAGATCATGTAGCGGATGCTGGTTTCAGGGTCGTCGATGACCAGACGAAGTGCCTCGTTGTAGCGGCGGCGTGCCTCGTCGAACGATCCAGTGGAGCCGAGGGCGTCGGCCAGGGTCAGGCGGGCGGCAGCCCGCATCAGGGGGCTCTCGGACTCGCTCAGAAGGTCGTTCGTGGCGACGGCGTGTTCCAGGGCCAGGGCCCGGTCGCCCACCATCTCGAATACCGATCCGAGAACGTCGTGGCAGCGGGACTGCAGGGTGAGCTCGCCGTGCCGCTCCGCCCAACGCAGAATGCGCTGCACATCGGTGGCTCCCTGGCTCGGATCTCCCCTGCGGGTCATGATCGAGGCGATCTGCACCTCGAGGCGCCGGCTCAGCGCACCGTGCTCGCCTGCTCCCAACTCCGCCAGCCAGTCTTCGGCTGCAGCGAGCGCGACATCCTTGTCGATCCAGTACTGGCGCTCGACCCACGCCAGCCGGTCATCGACCGTCAGTTCGATTGCCGTCACTGTGTCCCCCTCCCCAACAGTCGGTTCCGATGTGTCAAAACCCGCCCGAGGTCTTCTCGAGGGAGAGGACGCACTGTTGTCGCTCAGCCTAGCCGTCCACGGCCTCCCCCAACTCAGGTTCGCGCGGTGCCGTTCTCACCCATTCCGGGTGATCCAGAACCGCCCTGCGTGATTAACGTGATCACCAGCCAAGGACTGTGACACGCTGCCCCATGCGGCGGCAGGGCCTCGGCCAGACGTTACAGGGAAAGGTGCCGACCATGAGTTTCTGGTCTAATTTTTGGGATTTCATCGGATTCTTCTTTTGGACATTCGTGTTCGTGTCCTACCTATTCGCACTCTTCGCCGTGATCATCGACGTGTTCCGGGATCGAACCCTGAACGGATGGGCGAAGGCGGCGTGGCTGCTGTTCATGGTCTTCGTGCCCATCCTGACCGTGCTCGTGTACGTCATCGCACGCGGCCGCGGTATGGCGGAGCGCCAGGTCAGCGCCGGGATGCAGGAGAGGGCGAGTACGGACGAGTACATCAGAAGTGTCGCCGGCAGCAATCCCGCGCAAGACATCGCCCAGGCAAAGCAGCTCCTCGACTCCGGAGCGATCAGCCAGGGTGAGTACGCGGTCTTGAAGGACCGGGCGCTGGGTAACACCCAGGCCCGATCCGACGTCGTCTGATCCGGTCGACCGACGAGCACAGACAGCGGGCGGCGCATCCGAGATGCCGCCGACCGCTGTCGCTGTGTTCGCGCTCGGGTTAGAACGCGCGTCCGCCGGTGACCGGCAGCACGGCACCCGACGTGTACGACGAGTCCGTCGACGCCAGGTAGACGTACGCCGACGCCAGCTCGGCGGGCTGCCCGGCCCGACCCAGCGGTGTGTCCTGACCGAAAGTCGGCAGTTTCTCCGGCCACGAGGTCGCGGGGATCAGCGGGGTCCAGATCGGCCCGGGTGCAACGGCGTTGACCCGCACCCCGGTGGATCCCAGCTGCTGGGCGAGGGCCTGGGTGAACGCGACCAGCGCCGCCTTGGTCATCGCGTAGTCGATCAGTTCCGGTGACGGGCTGGACGCCTGGATCGACGTGGTCGTGATGATCGACGACCCCGCATTGAGGTGCGGGATCGCGGCACGGGCGATCCACAGCGTTGCGTAGAGGTTGGTCTTGAAGACCCTGTCGAACTCCTTGGTCGAGAGCGTCTCCAGACCGTTGCGGTTCTCCTGGTACGCGGCGTTCAGCACGAGAATGTCGAGACCGCCGAGCTGAGCCGTGGTGTGCTCCACAATGTCGATGCAGTGCTGTTCGTTGCGGATGTCGCCGGCCAGCAGCACCGCGGTGCGGCCGGCAGCCCGCACGAGCGAGGCGGTGTCTTCGGCGTCTTCCTGCTCTTCGGGCAGGTAGGAGATGGCCACGTCGGCACCCTCCCTGGCGAAGGCGATTGCGACGGCACGGCCGATCCCCGAGTCACCGCCGGTGATCAACGCCCGCTTGCCCACGAGCTTCCCGGTGCCGACATAGGTGTCTTCGCCGTGGTCGGGGCGCGGCACGGTCGCCGTGGTGAGGCCGGGCTGGTCCTGCTGCTGCAGCGGGAAGCCGCCGGTGTGATAACTGGTGACGGGGTTCTGGACGTCGGTCATGAAAGCTCCTTGCTGGCGAAGGGTCGAAGCCGGTACACGGCTTGCCAGGTTCATGACTGAGACGCGTCCAGCCCGCCGATCGTCACGGCAGGAGCCGGATTCAGTTCACGGCGCCCGGTTCCAGATCGTGGCGGGTAGCTAACCACTCGTCCAGTTCCAGGGCCGGAATCGGCCGCGACATGAAGAAGCCTTGCGCATGATCGCAGCCGTATCGGGCCAGCTCGTCGTACGCCACACTGCTCTCGACACCCTCGGCAACCATTCGCAGGCCCAGGCTGTGCGCCAGCTCGATGGTGGACGCCACCAGCGAGGCCGCGCGGGCGTCATGGGTCATCGGCAACACGAATGACCTGTCCAACTTGAGCTCGTCGATGGGCAGGTCGCGCAGGTAGGAGAGCGAGCTGTAGCCGGTGCCGAAGTCGTCGACCGCGATCTGGATTCCGGCTTCCCGCAGCCGGGTGAGCACGTCCCTAGCCCGGTCCCTGTCGCTCATCAAGAAGTCTTCGGTGACCTCCAGCATCAACGCCGACGCCGGCAGCCGTCGTGCGTTGACCATGCGCACGACCTCCTCCGGGAACTCGACGTTGACGAGGGAGCTGGCCGAGATGTTGACCGCGATAGTCAGGGTGTGGCCACCAGCGTGCCAAAGCACGGCTTGATCGAGAGCCTTGGTCAGCACGATCCGGGTGAGTGCGTGCATCAGCCCCGATTCCTCGACGAGGTCGAGGAAGTCCTCGGGCAGCAGCAGCCCGCGGGTCGGATGCTGCCAGCGCACGAGTGCTTCGACACCGGTGACCTCACCGTTTTGCAGACCGATCTTGGGTTGGTAGTACACCACGAGTTGGTCGTCGGTAAGGCCCAGGCGCAGGTCTTGCAGGGTGCGCAGCCTGGTGTCGCCGTGACTGTCATCTTCGGACTGGTACACGTGGTGGCCGTGCCGCCCGGACTTGGCCTTGTACATCGCCATGTCGGCACGGCGCAGCAGATCGCTGAGGTCGCGGCCCTGCTCGGGGAACAACGCGATGCCGATGCTGACACTGGTCTGCACGGCCAGCCCCTCGAGGGCGAAGGTTTGGGCGAGCGCGTCCCGCAGGCCCAACGCCACGACGGTGGCCTCGGCCTCGCCGGCATCAGCGAGCAGGATGGCGAATTCGTCGCCGCCGAGCCGGGCCAGCCTGGCTCCCGGCGGCAGCGCTGCCGCCAGGCGGCCGCTCACCAGCACCAGCAGCCTGTCGCCGACGTCGTGTCCGAGGCTGTCGTTGACTTCCTTGAACCTGTCGAGGTCGAGTAGCAGGAGCGCACTGTGCCGTTGACGGGAGGGCGTGCGACTGAGGGTGAGCAGCGCGGGCGCATCCGTGTACAGCGCCCGCCGGTTGGGCAGCCCGGTCAGGTCGTCGGTCCGGGCCTGCCGGCGCAGCAGCCGCTGCCGGAATACCAGCGGGATCGCGGCCAGGGACACGGTGAGGCTGGCCAGGATGACCGCGGCAACCGGCTGGACGACCTGCGTGCCGAGGATGAGTACGCCCAGTCCGGCGGCGACGGCCACCGCGGGAACGAACAGGGCCGGGGTCTTTCGGGCGCCCACGACGATGCCGCGTTGGGGGCGGTCGGTCGCGTCGACCCACACCGCCATCAGGGCGAGACCGAGCGCCCACGCGGCATCGAGCGGAACGCCGACGATGTAGGTGCCACTCACCTCCAGCAGCGCATAGACCACGTCGGCGCCGGCGAAGACGACAAGGCCGCCGACCAGAAACGCCCAGCTCGAGCCGATGTGCAAGCCCGGGGCGGCGGCGATGCCGGCGATCGCGGCGACGAGGAGCAGGTCGAAGACCGGGTAAGCAACCGCGACGGCTGTGGCCAGGATCGCGGACTCATCGGCTGCCTCGGTGAGCACCGGGCCGAGGACGGCAGCGAGGACCGCGGCAGCGCCGAGGGCCCCGACCGCGCTATCCAGCAGGACGGACCAGGCCAGGCCGCGCATCTGTCTGCGGACAAGAGCCACGAGGGCGAGAAGCATCAGCGGGTAAAACAGCAGATATCCGAAATCGGCCGGGGACGGGAACGGCAGTTCGCCGCCCGCATCCATAGCGAGCACGTAGTAAGTGTCGGCGGCGGCATTGAACGTCACCGCGAGCGTGGCGAAGAGAACGTCGCCACGGGCGAAGCCCGTGCGCACAACGGCCACCCAGAAGACCGCGACGGGCACCCATTGGGTGAGCTCGCCCAACCAGATGTCAACGAGGGGGCTGGGGCCCGCACCGTTCAGAAGCAGTCCGAGCGTGTACGCCGCCACAAGCACAAAAACGGCCCAGATCAGCCATCGGTCCCCATCGCCGCGATGCGTTCTGTCACGCCAGTTCACCCACACGTGACTCTCCCTCAGATCTCCGCTCAGCCTACCGCCCGGCCGGCCGTGACTTTGGTCCCTGGCGACCGGAACGGGCCCCGCGACCGTGCGGTCGCGGGGCCCGGGTGATGCGAATTGTTACTTGCGGGTGCCGGCGATCAGGGCGCGCACAAGGTCGAGCTGGGCGTCGTCGGCGAAAGCGCCGGAGAGGCCGACCACGCTGGTGCCCGCGGCCAGGAATTCCGGCGCGTTCAGGGCGGTCACGCCGCCGGTGGCGATGAAGTTGGTGTCCGGGTACGGACCCTTCTGGGCCTTGACCCAGGCCGCTCCGAGCAGGGACGCGGGGAACGCCTTCACCCAGGTGAGACCCAGGGCGCGGGCCTGCAGGATTTCGGTGGCCGTGGCGATGCCCGGCAGGTGCGGGATGCCGCGGCGCACGCTTTCGGCCACGATGGCCGGGTCGAGGCCGGGCGAGACCGTGAACGCGACGCCCACGTTCGTCGCAGCGTCGAGCTGGTCGATCGTGGTCACGGTGCCGGCGCCGATCACGAGGCCTCGTTCGGCAGCAGCGTCAGCGACGGCCTGCAGCACGGGGACGGCGTCGAGGGTCTGGATCGGGATTTCGACGTGTTCAACCCCGGCGTCCCAGGCGCGCACCGACAGGCGTACGGCTTCGGCGGCCGACAGCCCGCGGAAGACCGCGATGACGGGGACTCGGAAGAAGTCGCCGGGGAACCACTGGGTGGCGCTGAGAGGCTGGGTGGTGGTGCTGGTGGACAAGGTCATGCGGGTTCTCTCCTGAGGTCGAACGTACGGTCGTGGGTGGCTGGCGCGGACGGTTCGTCGGCCGACATCCGCTGGCCGAGTCCCGGGCGGAAGTCCTGGCGGCTGCCCAGCGCCCAGGCGGCGCGGGAGTGACCGCGCTCGAGGCGCTCCGCGGAGGGTTCCGCAGAGAGCAGGCTGGACAGGTAGCCGGCGGCGAAGGCGTCGCCCGCGCCGACGGGTTCGACGACGTCGACCTTGCGGGCCGGCACCACCGTGACGGTGTCGGTGCCGTCCGCGGCGAGGGCGAATTCGGTGGCATCGATCGAGGAATCCTTCACCACCAGATACGGCAGCCGGGGCAGCAGGGCCCGCACGTCGGCCGCGGTGGCACAGCCCCACAGCACGGCGGCTTCATCGAGTCCGACGAGCACGACGGTTGCCTTCTCGGCCAGGGCGAGCAGCCGCGGCGCGGCATCCAGAACCGACCAGATACCGGGGCGAAAGTTGATGTCGAACGAGACCGACGCCCCCCAGTCCGCGGCGTGGTCGAGCACGTGTTCCACAAGAGCGGAGCAGCTGTCCGACAACGCGGGGGTGATCCCGGTGGTGTGGATCCACCGGGCGCCGGCCAGGGGCCAGCCGTCGGCATCCGCGATCTTCAGCGTGGATGCCGCCGAGCCTTGGCGGTAGTAGAACACGTGTGCTCCGCTACCGGTGTCGGGCTCCTTGAGGTAGAGCCCGGTTGGTGCGTCGGCGGTGCGGCCGACCCACCGGGTGTCGACGCCGGCGGCGCCGAGGGCGTCGATGATCTTGGTGCCGACCGGGTCGGTGCCCACGGCGCTGGCCCACGCCACGGCGTGGCCGAGTTCGGCCAGGTGCATGGCGACGTTCGATTCGGCACCGCCGGTGCCCAGGGTGAAACCGGTCGCGGTGTTCAACGGCACCGAGCTGGTGGGCGTGAACATGCCCATCGTCTCGCCGAAGCAGACCACGGTTGGCTGCGAGGCACCCATTAGGTCACGGCCCCGATGTGCCACGGCACAAACTCTTCCTGGCCCACGTCGAATTCTTCGCTGACGGTTTGGGTGCCGCTGGCGACGGCGATGATCATCTCGAGGATCTCGGCGCCGACCTCGTCTACGGTGGCGTTGCCGTCGGCGATCCGGCCGGCGTCGATGTCGATGTCGTCGCCCTGGCGCAGGAACAGTTCCGTATTGGTGCCCACCTTGATGCTCGGGGTGGGCTTGCAACCGAAGACCGAGCCGCGGCCGGTGGTGAAGACCACGACGGTGGCGCCGCCGGCGACCAGGCCGGTGACCGAGACCGGGTCGTACCCGGGGGTGTCCATGAAGCCCAGGCCGCGGGTGTCGATCGGTTCCGCGTACTCGTACACGGCGGCGAGATCGGCGTGGCCGGCCTTGGCAACGGCGCCCAGCGACTTCTCCAGAATGGTGCTGATACCGCCGGCCTTGTTGCCCGGGGAGGGGTTGTTGTCCATGGTGCCGCCGTTGGCGTGGATGTAGGTTTCCCACCAATCGATCCGGTCGATCAGCTTGTGACCGACCGCGGGGGTGGTGGCGCGGGCGGTGAGCAGGTGCTCGGCGCCGTAGATCTCCGGGGTCTCGGCGAGAACGGATGTTCCGCCGTGCGCCACGAGAACATCCGACGCCCAGCCCAGGGCCGGGTTGGCCGTGATGCCGGAGTAACCGTCGGAGCCGCCGCAGTTCAGGCCCAGCACCAGCTCGGAGATGTCGATGGGTTCGCGGTGGCGGTTATTGATCTGTTCGGCCAGGGTGAGGATCTTCTCGACGCCGGCGGCGACGGTGTTGCGCATGCCGCCGGTCTCCTGGATCGACAGGGACTCCACCACGGTGTCGCTGGGCAGGGCGCCCTCGGCGAGGACCAGGCTGGTCGGGGTCATCTCGCAGCCGAGGCTGAGCATCAGGACGCCCGCGATGTTGGGATGGCTGGCATAGCCGTTGAGCGTGCGGAGCAGCACCTGGGCGCCTTCGCTTTCCAGCACGAGGCCGCAGCCGCTCTGGTGGGTGAGGGCGATGACGCCGTCGACGTTCTCGAACCCGTCCAACGCGCCACCGCGGAATCTATCGGCGATGAGCTTGGCAGTGGTTCCGGAGCAGTTGACCGTGGTGAGGATCGCGATGTAGTTACGCGTACCGGCCCGGCCGTCGGCGCGGCGGTAACCGTCGAAGGTTCGGCGGGCCGTCGGGGCCGGCAGCTCGGTGTGCACGGTGCCGAATTCGTGGGTGCGGGCAGCGAGGTCCATGCCGATGTTGTGGCTGTGCACCTGCTCGCCCCGGCTGATCGGCGCCGTGGCAACCCCGATCGACTGGCCGTACTTGTGCACGGTGGCGCCGACGTCGAGGTCGGTGAGGGCGACCTTGTGGCCGCTCGGGATGAGCGTGGTGACGGTGAGGAGACCGTCGCCGACGGGGAGGGTCTCCCCCGGCTGGAGGTCTCGGAGGGCGACCGCGACGTCGTCGCCCTCGGCCATGACCAGCACGGAAGTGCCGGTGGTGATGCTGTCGATGTGTGACATGAAATGAGTCCTTAGATAAGCGAGACGGTCGGGCTTACGCCTGGCCGATGATTCCCTTTTCCCAGCGGCCTGCTTCGAGGTCGTGGGCGATGGCGGTGTACTTGTCGTCGGACAGGTTGTAGAGGAAGTAGACGATCACGGCGGCCAGGGCGAGGGCGACGGCCGGGTAGAGGGTCATCACGGCCTTGATACCGAAGAGGGTTTCCTCCGACTGGCTGGCGCCCTGGGCGATGTAGCCGGTGACGGCGAGCATCCCGGCGCCCACGAGGGCGGCAATGGACTGGGCGATCTTGCGGGAGAAGTTGAAGGCCGCGTAGGTCATGGTCTCCTTGCGCACTCCGGTGTGCCATTCGCCGTAGTCGATGGTGTCGGAGACGAAAGCCCAGGTGACGGCGTTCGGGATGGCCAGGGCCATGTAGCCGATGGTCACCAGCAGCATGAAGGTCCACAGGTTGGTGGGGATCATGAAGTTCAGGCCGTTGGCGATCACACCGATGATGAATCCGCCCATGGCGGTGCGCTTCTTGCCGAATCGGCCGACCAGACGGGGCACGAACATGATGCCCACGATGGAGGCGCCGATCATGACCAGGTTCAGCACCGGTTGCAGGGCGATGTTGCCGAGGTTGTATTCGGCGAAGAAGATCATCATCATGTTGTTCACGTTCATGGCGGAGATCGTGAACAGGGTCATCAGCACCAGGCCGAGCAGCGGCCGGTTGGTGAAGATCGCCTTGGCGTAGTCCTTCATGCCGTTCTGCTCGAAGCCCACGGCGCGGTTGACGTAGACGCGTTCCTTGGTGCCGCGGTAGCAGATGTAGAAGGAGATGATGCCGATGAGGGCGAACACCGCGGAGGCCCACATGTAGTTGGCGCCGGTCATGCCGCCGAACACCATCATGATCGGGATGAACGCGAAGCCGCAGATCCACTGAGCACCGAGCGAACCGGCCTGGCGGGTGGTGGCCAGCTGGGCGCGGTCCTTGATGTTGCGGGTCATCACCGAGGCCAGCGACCCGTACGGGTCGTTGGTGAAGGAGTAGATGAGGCCCCAGATGGCGTAGGTGCCGGCCGCGTAGGCGATCTTCCAGCCCATGCTGACGTCGGGCATCGTGAAGGTGACCACGGTCATCACGCCGAGGAGGATCGAGGAGACCATCATCACCGGGCGGAACTTGCCGCGCTTGCCGAACTTGCGGCTGTCGATGTAGGCCGCCGCGATCGGGTCCATGAACGCGTCGAAGATCTTGGCGAGCGAGAAGATGAGGGCCACGACGCCCGCGGCAATGCCGGCGGTGTCGATCCAGAACTTGGTCAGGTACGACTGACCCAGGTCGAACATGAAGCCGTTGCCGAAGTCGCCGAACCCATAAGAGACCTTCTCCTTGGTGGAGATGCGCTCGATGGTCGCGGTCCCGGGCTGAGGAGCAGCTGGGGCTGATTCCCCAGCTTCAATACCAGTTTGAATTGCCATGACTCACATACACACTTTCGATTTGAACGGATATCGGGCAGTGGCCTGGTTACAGACCGAAGTAGTTGTTCGCGTTGTTGAAGCAGATGTCTTCGACCATCCGGCCGAGGATGGCCTCGTCGTCGGGGACCTCGCCGAGTTCGACCCATTCGCCAATCAGCTCGCAGAGGATGCGGCGGAAGTACTCGTGCCGCGGGTAGGACAGAAAGCTGCGGGAGTCGGTGAGCATGCCGACGAAGTTGGAGAGCAGGCTCTCGTCGGCGAAGGTGGACAGCTGCAGCCGCATGCCGTTGCGGGTGTCGTTGTGCCACCAGGCGCTGCCCAGCTGCATCTTCTGAACGGTGTCCTTCTGGTAGGCGCCCATCAGGGTGACGAGCGGCATGTAGTCGTTGGGGTTGAGGGAGTAGAGCATCGTGCGCGGGATGGCGTCTTCGAGTTCCATCGAGTCGAACAACGCGGCGAGCGGCTCGGCGACGCTGCGGTCGTTGAGGCCGTCGTAGCCGGTGTCCGGGCCGAGCTTGCCCAGCATCACGGTGTTGGTGTTGCGCAGGGCGTGCAGGTGCAGCTGCATGGTCCAGTTCTTGCGGTGGTACATGCGCATCAGCGCCTTGAGCACCGCGGTGCGGTACTGGGCGATGCCGAGGTCGGTGAGCGTGCCGCCGGTCATGGCCGTCGTGACGATGACGTCGAGCTCGGCTTCGGTCGACTCCGCATATACGACGGTGTCCAGGGCGTGGTCGGAGAGCCGGGCGCCCATGGAGTGGAAGAAGTCGACCCGGGCCGACAGGGCGTCGACGATGTCGGCGAAGGAGCCGATCTTGACCCCGGCGGCCGTGCCGAGGGTGACCAGGTAGTCCGCGTAACCGGCGGCGTGGATGTTCATGGCCTTGTCCGGGCGGAACGCGGGGACAACGGTGAAGGCCGTCTCGCTCTGGAGCAGTTCGTGGAAGTGCAGGTCGTCTGCGGGGTCATCCGTGGTGCAGATGGTCGTGACGTTGCTGGACCGGATCAGGCTGCGGCGGGAGAACCCGGCCGTGGCCAGCAGGGCGTTGGCGCGGTCGTAGACCTCGCGGGCGGTTTCGCGGCTAAGGACCAGGTCGATGTTGAAAAAGCGCTTGAGTTCGAGGTGGGTCCACACGTAGAGCGGGTTGCCGAGAGCCTTTTCGACGGTACCGGCCCACGCGTAGAACTTGTCGAAGTCGTCGCCGTCGCCGGTGATGAGGTTCTCCGGGACGCCGTTGGCACGCATCAGGCGCCATTTGTAATGGTCGCCTTTCAACCACACCTCGGTGATGCTGGCGAAGTTCTGGTCTTCGTAGATCTCCTGGGGGTTCAGATGGCAGTGGAAATCGATGATCGGCATGTGCTTGGCGTGATTGTGAAACAGCTTCTTCGCCATGTCGGTGCCGAGCAGGAAGTCGTCGTTGAGGAGCATGATCTGCGGTCCTTTGTCTGGGGTCGGTCGGGGGTTAGGCGCGGACGGCGAGGTCGGCGATGGTGGCGCGCACGCCGCGGTCGCGCAGGGCGTCGAGGCCGGCAGCGACCTGGTCGACGAGGCCGTCGAGCTCGGTGAGGTCGGTGCCCCACAGGGTGGTGTCGGCCAGGATCGTAGCGACGTAAGCATCCGTGGCGTAGGCGGCGTGGAAGGCCGCGATGGTCTCAGCGCTGTCGACCGGGGTGATCGTGACGGCTGGGTCGCCGCTGTAGGCGAGCAGGATGGCGGAAAGCGCGAGCGTGACTCGGGGCGGGAAGGTGCCGTTCTTGGTGTGGAAGCCGGTGAGGACCGGCAGCAGGCGGCTCTTGAACTTGGAGGCGCTGTTCAGGGCGATTGCGGAGAGCTCGTGGTGCATGAACGGGTTCTCGAAGCGCTCCTTCACCGACTCGGCGTACGCCGCGAGTTCGTCGTGCGGTAGGTCGAGCACGGGCATGATCTCCTCGTACATCACCGCTTCGACGAGCGGGCCGAAGTCGGCATCGAGCATCACGTCGCGCACGGTCTCAACGCCGGCGAGGCGGGCGAGGGAGGCCATCGTGGTGTGCGGGGCGTTGAGCAGGAACACCTTGCGTTCGCGGTACGGGGTCATGTCGTCGGTCACGGTTACGTTGAGGCCGGCCCGGGCCAGCGGCAGGCTCTCGGTGAGTGACTGCGGGCCCTCGATGACCCAGAGCAGGAACGGTTCGGCCTTGACGATGAGGCGGTCTTCGAAGCCGAACTCGGCGCAGAGTTCCTCGGCGCGGTCCTTGGGGTAGCCGGGGACGATCCGGTCGACCAGGCTGGAGTAGAAGGTGTTGTCGGTGTTGACCCACTGAATGAAGTCGGCGCTGAGGCCCCAGTTCGCGGCGGTTGCGAGAACAGTTTCCTTGAGTTTGTCGCCGTTGCGCTCGATGAGCTCGCACGGAATCAGCTGAAAGCCCTTCTTGCCGAGCTCGAACCGGCGGAACAAGAGCGCGGTGAGCTTGCCGGGGAAGCTGGCGTGGGGCGTGTCGGCCAGCTTGTCTTCTGCGTTGTAGACAATGCCGGACTCGGTGGTGTTGGAGAAGATGAACTCGATGTCGTCGTCTTCGGCGAGGGCGAGGTAGGCCTCGTAGTCGGTGTACGGGTTGACGGTGCCGTTGACCAGAGTGATCACCTCGTGGGACTGCACTTCTTCGCCGTCCTGCTTGCCTTCCAGCAGCACCGTGTACAGGCCGTCCTGCTCGTCGAGCATGGCGACGAGGCCGCCGGCCAGGGGCTGCACGATCTTGACGCCACCGTTGAACAGCCCCTGCTTGTTCATCTGCTGGAGCTGCCAGTCCACGAATCCGCGCAGGAAGTTGCCCTCGCCGAACTGGATGGCGCGGGTGGGCAGGGTCTGAACCGGGTGGATGGCGCTGGTGAGTCGTTCCATGACGAGCTGTCCTTCGTGGTGCTGTTCGGTGTGTTGCGGGTGGGGTGCGACAGCGATGCCGACGCTCATGCTGGTGCTCTGGCCCGGGGCGAGGATGGCGGCCTGGTCGCGCACGTTGCAGGCCTCGACGCAGACGGTCTCGGTCCATTCGTCGTCGCCGTAGTCGCCCATCGCGGCGGCCTTGACGGTGCCGGGGTTCCAGACGACGGTCTGGGCGGCATCGGTGTCGCCGACCGTTATTGTGCGTGCATTGGTGACGTCGTCGATGGTGACGGTGCGGGGCATCGGGTAGATCCGGTCGATCTCGGCGCCGACGATGGAGACGGGCAGGGCCGAACTCGACGTGACGGCCGGGGTGACGCTGCGGTCGAGGTAGGGCAGGTCAGTGAGCCCGAGGAGCTGAGTCGTGCGGGCGTCGCCGACGGCGAAATAGGTGTGGAGTGCGGTCTCCACCGAAACCGTGGCGGTTCCCTCGTTGAGAACCACGAGCTCGAGGGTGAGCTGGGCGCCGATGGTAACGGTGTATCGCATCGACACCGGCTGGGCAGTGCCGTCCTCATCGGGCTGAGTACCGACCAGGTCGAAGGTGAGCACGGCATCGGGGCCGACGATGGCTGCAGCGGTGAGGGTCCAGGGCGAAATGCGTGCCCAACCGTGGTTGGGTGCCGTGGCGTCGGTGGGATTCGGGCCGAACCAGGGGAAGCACACCGGAATGCCGCCGCGAAGGGCAGCGGAGGACGAGTATGCGCTGTGTTCACTCATCCACAGCACCGGTTTCTGGCCGGTGGGGGTCCACTGGGCGACGTGTGCGCCGTGCAGGTAGACCAGCGCGGTGGCCGCAGGAAGAGCGACTTCAACGGCCGGCAACGAGCCTGCCCCTGTCACCATTCGGATGCCGCTCGGCAGCGGGAGAGCACTCTCGCTTGCCGACCCAGGTTCGTGCGCAGTTCCCTGCATGAGTTCCTCCACTGTGAGAATCAGCCAGATCTATTCTGAATCTGTTCCGCGTGATGGAACATGAGTCCGTCACGTGAACTCAACATAACCCCGTGCGATTCCTTTTCGCAACTTGGGCGGCCGAGGAATCGACGTCAGACCGGAACGACGCGTCTGAAGCAGGCGTTTGTCGCGTTGTCAAGGGTCTGACGGCATCGAATCCGGCTCGGAGCGCGGCGGGATGCCACCGAGATTCCGCAACCGTGGTTAAATGGTCCGCAGGGCAGAACTTCAGAACAGAGGTGGGACACATGACGGTGGCGAACGAGATCGAGGCCACGACCGCGCCTGAGCTCGACGGGCTGGGCAACCGGGCCAAGGACAATGCGGCACAGAAGCTCCTGCGGGTGCTTGAGGCCGTGTCCAACCCGGGTGACTCCCACCGGCTCAGCGACCTGGTGAAGGAAACCGGCCTGGCCAAGACCAGCGTCTTCCGCTTGCTGAGCGAGCTGATCGACAGCGGGTACGTCACCCGTCGCCCCGACGGCAGCTACGCGCCCGGTCGCTCGCTGCGCCTCCTCGCGCTCAAGCTCACCGCCGGCCCCAACGACTCCGACCTGGTGGGAGCCAGGCTCCGGCAGCTGCAGACCGACGTGCGCAGCACCATCCACTTCGCGCTGCGCACCGGGGACTTCGCCACCTACGTGGAGAAGATCGAGGACACCGCCCAGCCGATCCAGATCGCTTCGCGGGTCGGCGGCCAGATTCCGCTGCATTCGACGGCGATCGGCAAGTCGATCCTGGCCCACCTCCCCGAGAGCGAGGTGCGCAATTACGCGACCCGCACCGGGTTGCACTCCCGCACCGCGTTCACCATCACAACCGTCGCCGACCTGCTCGCCGACGGTGCGCTGGTGCGCAACCGCGGCTTCTCCATCGACGACCAGGAAAACGAGGAGCACATCCGCTGCATGGCGGTGCCGGTGTTCGACACCCAGCAGCACCTCATCGGCGGCATCGGCATCACGACCATCGCCCCCCTGGTAGCCAGGGAGACGCTCGAGTCCTATGCTCCGCTGCTGATGACGGCGGCCCGCGACGTGATGACCCTGCTCTAGGCAACCGGCGCCGGTCAGCCTCGCGCCGGCCGGATACGCAGAATGACCCCGGCGCTGCCGGGGTCATTCGTCATGGGCTGGAAATGCCAACTCGCCACTCGAGCGGTTGCACGGATCGGCCGGACCCGCGCACCGCAGTCGACGGGACTAACCCTGGCGAGCCTTGAATCGGGGGTTCAACTTGTTGATGACGAATGTGCGCCCATGGCGCCGCACCGTCTGTGAACCCTGCATCTTCTTCATCGAACCCAGTGAGTTACGCACCTTCATCCTGGCTCCCTTCCGTCGGTTACCCAAAGCAACACACAACGGCCGAAATTATTCCGCTCCGGCGGCCTTCGGCGCGTCGAGCACCCGGCGTGGGCCGGCACCGTCTGTGCGCAGGCGGTCATCGGAGTTCACGACGGCGCACCGGGTTTGCGACAGGCAACCGCAGCCGATGCAGCCGGTGAGTTCGGCCTGCATCCGCTCGAGCACGGCTTGCTGCCTGGCCAGGTGCTCCCCCCAGGTGGCGGAAATGGTGCCCCACTCGGCCCGGCTCGGTGGGCGGCTGTCCGGCAGGTCCTTGAGGATCACGGCGACCTCGGCCAGCGAGATCCCGTAGCGCACCGAAACCTGGATGAGGGCGATGCGCCTCAGCACGTGCCGCGGGAAGAGGCGCACGTTGCCGCTGGAGCGCAGCGCGGGGATCAGCCCCAGCGTTTCGTAGTAGCGCACGGTGGAGACCGGGACTCCGGCGCGGGCGGCAATCTGCCCGATCGGCAGGAGATCCTTGCTGGACAAGTGCTCTGACAGTGGGCCTTCTCCTTGATCTCAAGTGCACTTGAGACGATATCGTAAACAAATGACCGCATATACGCTTCCCACGCTGACCTATGACTATGCCGCCCTCGAACCCGCCATCAGCGGGCGCATTATGGAGCTCCACCACAGCAAGCACCACCAGGCCTATGTGACCGGCGCCAACGCCGCACTCGACCAGCTCGCTGAGGCCCGCGAATCAGGCAACCTCACCTTCGTCAACAAGCTTCAGAAGGACCTTTCCTTCAACCTCGGCGGCCACGTCAACCACTCCATCTTCTGGACCAACATGTCCCCGGACGGTGGCGACAAGCCCACCGGCGAGCTCGCTGCCGCGATCGACGACACCTTCGGTTCGTTCGAGAAGTTCCAGGCTCACTTCACCGCCGTGGCCATGGGCGT
The DNA here is from genome assembly GCF_004403385.1 of Cryobacterium sp. TMT4-31. NCBI lineage: Bacteria > Bacillati > Actinomycetota > Actinomycetes > Micrococcales > Microbacteriaceae > Cryobacterium > Cryobacterium sp. TMT4-31. Next base: position 118,336 of record NZ_SOGI01000006.1, on the reverse strand, counting down.
TCAGGGCTCCGGCTGGTCGATCCTCGCCTGGGACACCCTGGGTCAGCAGCCCATCATCGTGCAGCTCTATGACCAGCAGGGCAACCTGCCCGCCGGCATCGTCCCGTTGCTCATGCTCGACGTCTGGGAGCACGCCTACTACCTCGACTACCAGAACGTGCGCGCCGACTACGTCAAGGCGTTCTGGACCGTCACCGACTGGGAGAACGTCTCCGCCCGCTTCACCAAGGCGCGCGACACCACCTCGGGCTTGATCACGCTGTAACCCCGGCGCCCCTCTGGCGAGCCGTGAGAAAAGCCCCAAAAACCTGAGGTTTTTGGGGCTTAGCTCACGGCTTGCCTGCGTCTGACGCGGTCAGTCCGCCGACACGGCCTGCAGCACGGGCAACCGCGCCGCATGGATCGCCGGCCAGAGCGCTGCCAGCACGCCGACCAGGGCGGCAACCCCGAGCATCGACGCGAGCTGGCCCCAGGGGATGGCGAGCTCGGTGAGCCCGATCCCGGTGAACACCGCGGGCATCAGCGACGCAATGCCCACCCCGACGGCCATGCCCAGGACGGTGCCGAACAGGGCCGTGAGGATCGATTCGATGGTGATGATCCCGGCCAGTTGCATCCGCCCCAGCCCCACCGCGCGCATGAGCCCGATCTCCCGGGTGCGCTCGATCACCGACAGCGCCAGGGTGTTCACGATGCCGAGGATCGCGATGATGATCGACAGCGCCAGCATCGCGTAGAGGATGCCGAGGATCTGGTCGACCTGCCCGGCCAGCTGGCCGGCGAACTCCTCCTTGTCGAGCACCGAGAGCACGACGTAAGGCGCGGCCGCCCCGGTCAGGTCGTCGCGCACCTCCGTCGGCGTGGCGGACGCGGCCGAGGTGATCAGCAACGAATCGATCGCGATCTGCGACGACGGCACGATGCGTTCGAAGGCGTCGTCGGGCATGATGATCGGCGCGCCGATCACGGCGGTGTCGACAATGGCGCCGATCGGAGCGGATGCCTCGCCGGCCGCCGTCGTGAAGGTCACGTCGTCGCCCACGGTCCACCCGCGGTCGTCGGCCACGCTGCGCTGAACGGCAAGCTGCCCCGCCGCGAAGCCCGCCAGCGTGCCCTCGACGGCGTCGAAGTCGAGGGTGTGGCCGAGCGCGGCGGGCGGCAGCGCCACCACGATGATGGACCGCTCGGCAACGGTGCCACCAGCTGCGGGGGCCAGCATCGCCGGGCCGTAGCGCAGCTCGTCGACGGAGTCCACTGTGTCCAGGGCGCGCAGGTCAGCCACCACACCCGTCGGCACCACCCCTGCGGCAGACTGCACCGAGAAGTCCGCGATCCAGCCGTCGTCCACGATCGCTCGGGTCGAGACCGTCGCCGACGCGGCGAGCACCGAGGCCGCGCCCACCAGGGCCATGCCGATCATGAGCGCCCCCGCGGTGTTCGCGGTGCGGCGCGGGTTGCGGATCACGTTGCCGCGGGCCAGCCGGCCCAGCGGTTTGACCGCCACGACGAAGACCGCGGCCATAGCGCTCAGCGAATACCGGGCGATCACCGGGGCCAGGACCAGCACCCCGACCACCACACCGGCGGCACCGAGGCCCAGCAGTGCCGGACCGTCGGGGTCGGGCCTGGACCAGGCGGCAACCAGGCCGGCCAGGCCGGCGACGGTGAGAACGGATCCGACGATGGACCGCAGCCGAAGCGACCTGGACCTGGCGCCGCCGGCCTCGCGCATGGCCTCCACCGGAGGGGTGAGCGCCGCCCGGCGGGCCGGCAGCGCCGCCGCCGCGATGCTCACCAGGGTGCCCACCAGTAGCGAGATCACCACGGTGGCGGGGTCGAGCGGGATGCTGCCGGACAGGTTCATGCCGATCTGGGCGACCGCCATCCGCACGAGCGATACCAGGCCGAGGCCGGCGGCAATGCCGAGCGCGGAGCCGACCAGGCCCACCACCGCGGCCTGGATGAGGATGGAGGCGAACACCTGACCGGGCGAGGCGCCGACGGCGCGCAGGAGCGCGAACTCGCGCATCCGCTGCTGCACCGACATCGCGAAGGTATTGGAGATGATGAACGCGCCCACGAACAGGGAGATCCCGGCGAACACCAGCATGAACGTCTGCACGAAGCCGAGCATGTCGTTGATGTCTGCCGTGGCCTCGGTGCGCATAGCGGTGCCGGTGACGGTCTCGACGCCGGCCGCATCGGCGGCGGCCAGGGCCGCGCCGACCCTCTCGACCAGGATCTGCTCGTCCACCCCGGTGTCCCCGTAGACGTCGATACTCGCCACCAGGCCGTCGGGCGCATAGGCGGCGTTGGAGGTGGCGACGTCGAGGAAGACGATGGTGGCGCCGGCCATCGGCGCCCCGAGCGACACCTCTCCCACGACCGACACGGCCTGGACCTCACCGGCGAGCACCACCGAGGTCTCGTCGCCAACGGTCAGGCCCGACGACTCGAGGGTCGCCGATTCCAGCGCGATCTCCCCAGCGCCGACGGGTGAACGCCCGGCGACGATGTCGAGGGTGTCGTCGTCGGGGTGGAGAGCCATCCCGAAGGTGGGGGCCTGCGAGCTCACCACGGCCGTGCCGTCGGCGCCGACGAGCACGATGGGCCCGGAGACCGCCGGCAGGGCATGCCGCACACCGTCGACGGTGTTGAGGGTCCGGGCGAGATCGGCCGGGATGGCCTCGCGCACGTCACCGGCCGAGCTGCCGGCCTGGGCGGCACTGGCGGCGGGCTCGCTGCCGCGCACGTAGACATCCGCCTGCATCGAGCTGGCCACGATGCCGGAGAAGGTGGAGCCCATCATGGTGCGAAGCGACAGGGTGCCCGCCACGAAGGCGACCCCGAGGGTCACCGCCAGCAGCGACAACAGAAAGCGCACCAGGTGGGCGCGGATGCCGCGCAACGCGACCCGGGTCATCGCCGGGCGCCGTCGTGCTCGTGCTCGGTCTCGGTCTCGTCGCCCATCGACCGCATGACGTCGAGCACCGACGCCTGGGTGGGGTCGGTGAGTTCCTGCACGAGTCGGCCGTCGGCGAGGAACAGGACCCGGTGGGCGTAGGCCGCCGCCCGGGCGTCGTGGGTCACCATCACGACCGTCTGACCGAGGTCGTCGACCGACCCGCGCAGGAACCGCAACAGGTCACCGGCTGATTTCGAGTCGAGGTTGCCGGTGGGCTCGTCGGCGAACACCACGGCCGGCCGGGCCACCAGGGCTCGGGCGCAGGCCACCCGCTGCTGCTGGCCGCCGGAAAGTTCGCTGGGACGGTGGTGCAGGCGGTCCTCGAGCCCGACCGCCGCGACGATCGCGGCGAGATGCGCCCGGTCCACCGGGCGCCGGGCGATGTCCAGCGGCAGGGTGATGTTCTCGGCGGCGGTGAGGGTGGGAATCAGGTTGAACGATTGGAAGATGAAGCCGAGCCGGGTGCGGCGAAGCGCCGTCAGCTGCCGCTGCGACATGCGTCCCACGTTCATCTCGTCTACGATCACGGTGCCGGCGGTGACGGTGTCCAACCCCGCCATGCAGTGCATCAGCGACGACTTCCCCGACCCCGACGGGCCCATGATCGCGGTCAGTTCGCCCCGGGCGAAGTCCACGTCGATGCCGTCCAGGGCGCGCACCTCGGTCTCGCCGGTGCCGTAGGTCTTGACCAGGCCCCTGGCGTACGCGATCACGGATGCCGGCGGTGCGGTGAGCGAGCGCGCAGGGTGGTTCGAGGTGAGCGTATGGGCGGTCATGTACGGTCCTTCACGGTCGGAGCGCGGGCGCGCTGGGGTCGATCCCCAGTGTTGCCCTTCTCTTCGCATCGCGGCATCGGGACGAACCCTGACTCGACCCTGAGCGAACCCTGAGCGCCGCTCGCGGGCTAGCCAGGAAGGTCGTAGCGATGGCGGATGTGCCGGCGGTCGGCGCTGGCCTGCCAGAACTCGATCTCGGTGGGGCGCAGCGCGTAGAGCTGCCAGGCCGGGTTCGGTGCCGCATCGGCGGCCGGGCGTGCGGCCCAGTCCCGGGCGGATGAGTCGGCAGAGAGCTCGACGACCGGGCCGACCAGTCGCACCTGGCGGCCGAGCTGGGACCAGTAAAAGTTCATCGCCGCCTGCGGGTTGGCCGCCAGCTCGCGGCCCTTGCGGGAGGTGCGTGCGGTGGCGAACTGCCATCCGTCGTCGTCGAGGTCTTTGAGGATGAGCATCCGCGACGACGGCGCCCCGGCCCCGGAGCCGGCGCTGGCCCCGACGGTGGCGAGGCTGAACGCGTGCGGCTGACGCACCCCGGCGGCGAGCGCCGCCTCGAACCAGCTGAGGAACAGCTCCACCGGGTCGGCCGGGGCGGTGGCCGGGTCGAATGCGGGCAGGTCGTCGGGGAAGTCGGGCAGGGCCCGCAGCCGCGCTCTCAAGGTGTCACTCACGTTCGCGAGCCTACCCATCCGCCGGCGAGCCGTGAGCAAAGCACCGAAAACTCGAGAATTCTGGGGCTTGACGCACGGTCCGCGAGTCCCGCGCGCCTAAACCCAGGCGCCCTCGAGGAGGGTCGCGTGCACGTGCAAGTCGGCGTCGAGCAGCACCAGGTCGGCGCGGAGGCCCGGCAGGATGCGGCCGCGGTCGACGAGGGCGAGCAGGTCGGCGGGATTCTGGGTGGCGGCCCGGATCGCGAGCGGCAACGGCACCCCCGCGGTGAACACGGCGTACTGCACTGCGTGGCTGAGGGTGAGGACACTGCCGGCGATGGTGCCGTCCATCAGCCGCGCCTGGCCGTCCACCACCCGCACATCCAGGGCGCCCAGTTTGTAGTCGCCGTCAGCGGCGCCGGCCGCGGCCATGGCATCCGTCACGAAAACCGGGCGGGCGGGACTCTCGGTGATCAGGCGTACGACGGCCGGGTGCAGGTGCACCCCGTCGGCGACCAGCTCGGCGAACACCGCGGGGTCGTCGAGCAGCGCCAGAGCGGCGCCCGGCGCGCGGTGGTGCAGCGGCCGCATGGCGTTGAAGACGTGGGTGCCCGCGGTTGCCCCGGCCGCGATCGCCGCCTGCGTGAGGTCGTAGTCCGCGTCGGTGTGGCCGACGGCGGCCACGGCGCCGTGCTCCACGATGCGCGCAACGGCGGCCAGGCCGCCCTCAAGCTCCGGGGCGATGGTGACCATGCGCACCGCGCCGCCGCCGGCCCCCATCAGCCGCTCGACGCTCGCCGGGTCCGGCAGCAGCAACAGGTGCTCGGCATGCGCGCCCCGGTGCGCGGGGCTCAGCCACGGGCCCTCCAGGTGGATGCCGGCCAGCAGCCCCTCGTGCACCAGCTCCGCGAGCGCCCGCACTAGGCACTCCATCTCGTCGATGGGCGCGGTCACCAGGCTGGCCATCATGGTGGTGGTCCCGTGGTCGCGGTGGGTCTGCGTGATCCGCCTCGCGACGACGGCGCTGTCCGCATCGTTGAAACTGACCCCGCCGCCACCGTGGTTGTGGGCGTCGATGAAGCCCGGCGCGAGCACCCCGGCCGGCAGCGAGACATCCGCGGACCGAGGTGGGTCGCCGGCTCCGCAGCCGACGATCAGGCCGCCGCGCACCTCGACCCAGCCGGGTGAGTACTCCCGGTCGGGCAGGATCACCGTGCCGGCGGCGAGAAGCAGCGGCGTCTCGGTGCCCGGTCCGGCATCGCCCGGCAGCACAGGTGCATGCTCTGCAGTGGCGGGTCGCGAAGTGAGCGGTGTCATGAACGGGTCTCCTGGGTTGTGATTGGCGAGCTGCGGGTCAGCCGCGGACGGTGAGGAAGGTGTCTCCGGCCGCGAGCTCCAGACCGGCGGCCACGGCGTCGGCCAGGGTGATGTTCTCCGCCTGGCGCTCCAGGATGATCACCGGCACGATCGGGTCGCGGCCGCTCGCGACGATGGCGGGAACGTCAAAGCTGACGATCACGTCACCGGCGGTGACGGTGTCGCCCTGCTGGGCGCGCAGGGTGAACCCCGCACCCTTCAGCTGCACGGTGTCGATACCGAGGTGCACGAGCACCCCGACGCCCTCGGGCGCCACGATCACATAGGCGTGCGGGAACACCTTGAGCAGTTTGCCGCTGATCGGCGCGATCGCGTCGACGACCTCGCGAGGAGGGTCGATCGCCCCGCCGGGCCCGACGATCGCCTGGGCGAAGGTGGGGTCGGGCACCAGGCCGAGCTCGACGGCCCGGCCGGGAACCGGCGCGAGCACGATCAAGGAGGCGACGCTCACCTGAGGTCCTCGATGTCGTCGGCGAGGTTCTCGGCCTCGGGGCCGACGATGACCTGCACGATGGTGCCGGACCTGAACACACCGTGCGCACCGGCGGCCTTGAGGGCGGGTTCGTCGACCAGCGTGGGGTCGGTCACTTCGGTGCGCAGCCGGGTGATGCACGCCTCGATGTCGACGACGTTGTCGGCGCCGCCGAGGCCGGCCAGGATCTGCTCTGCCTTGCTACTCATTAGTTACTCCTCGGAAATGTTTAAGGATCTGTGGGATGGATCGGTCGACAAGGAGGCTCTCATCTGCGAGACGCCTGTGCGGGCCGGCCCTTGACAAACCGACCGCCGCACCTCCATTATCGAGTAATTGGACCGTACCAGTACGGACCACAAAGCGGAAGTGGTCCGGTTGGTTGTCAGCTGGATCACAGAAAGCACGCTCACCGAACGCCAACACCCCGGAAAGGTGATGAAGTCGTGACACACCTCGACGGCCCGGTCCTCGCCAACGGCGCCGTGCCCAAGCACGTGCAGTTGCGGTCCATCCTGCTCGAACGAGTCGAGACCACCCTGGCACCCCATGCCGCGATCCCGCCGGAGCGCAAGCTCATGACCAAGTACGGCGTGAGCCGGTCAACGGTGCGGGAGGCGATCCGCCAACTGGTCGACGAGGGCGTGCTGTACCGCATCCAGGGCAAGGGCACCTTCGTCGCCGGCGAGCGCGTGCAGAGCGACCTGCACCTCGCCTCGTTCACCGAAGACATGCGCCGGCGCGGCCTCGTGCCCGCCACCGTCGTGATGGGGTCCAGGTTGATCGATGCGCCCCTCGAGGTGCGTGCGGCGCTGGGCCTGAGGGCCGGGGCGCAGGTGCAGCAGGTCGAGCGCCTTCGGCTCGCCGGCGGCATCCCGATGGCCTTCGAACGCGGCTACTACCCCACCGGCCTGCTGCCCGACCTTGGCAGCCAGGACCTCACTCGTTCGCTCTACGCCACCTTCGCCACCGAGTACGGCCTGCGCATCGACCACGCCGAACAGACCGCGTGGGCCGAGACCGCGAATGCCGAACTCGCCGAACCACTCGGCATCGACGTGGGCGTTCCCCTTCTCGTCTTCCTCCGTACCTCGTCGGCGGGGTCCACCCCCGTTGAACACGTCACCTCGTGGTACCGGGGCGACCGCTACCAGATCCACATGACCCTCGACCTCAACCACGAACTGTAAGTCAGCCTGCTCCGCCCCACCCGGGTGGCCTGCCGAGCTCATCGGCAGCGCCAGCATGCCTTCCCGCAGCCTCTGTCCGCACACCATTCACCCGTCCACAAGACACACCACGAGCACCACCACAGGAGGAATCCATGTCCAGCACCACCGTTGATGCCGGAACGGGACGAAAAGTCCCGGGCCTCGCCCAACTCCAGCGCGTCGGTCGCAGCCTCATGCTGCCCATCGCAGCCCTGCCCGCCGCCGGCCTGTTACTGCGTCTGGGCCAACCCGACCTGTTGGGCGCTATCCCTGGTTTCGAAACCGGCGCTGCGGTGATCGGAGCTGCCGGCGGCGCACTGTTCGACAACCTCGCGCTGCTCTTCGCGCTCGGTGTGGCGATCGGCTACGCCAAGAAAGCGGATGGCTCAACAGCCCTGGCCGCCGTGGTGGGCTACCTCGTTTTCACGAACGTCGGCAAGGCCATGTCGCCCTTCGTCATGGGCCTGCCCGCCAAGGGCGCCGAACAGGTGCTGGTTGACTACAACGTCCTCGCCGGTGTCCTCATGGGCGTCGTCTCCGCGGTGCTGTGGCAGAAATACCACCGCATCAAACTGCCCAGCTATCTGGCCTTCTTCGGCGGACGCCGGTTCGTACCGATCGTCACCGCCGTTGTGGCCCTGGTGCTCGGTGTCCTGCTCAGCTTCCTCTACCCGGCGTTCAGCGGCGGCCTGACCAACTTCGGCTCGTTCGTCAGCTCGAATGACGTCTGGGGCGGGTTCCTCTACGGCACCTCCAACCGGCTGCTCATCCCGGTGGGCCTGCACCACATCCTCAACTCCGTGATGTGGTTCGTACTGGGCGATTACAACGGCGCCACCGGCGACCTGCACCGCTTCTTCGCCGGCGATCCCACGGCCGGCTCCTTCATGACCGGGTTCTTCCCGATCATGATGTTCGCCCTCCCCGCCGGCGCCCTGGCCATCTGGCACGAGGCCAAGAAGTCGCAGAAGAAGATCGTCGGTGGCATCATGCTCTCCGGCGCCCTCACCGCCATGCTCACTGGTGTCACCGAGCCGCTCGAATTCTCGTTCATGTTCGTCGCCTTCCCGCTCTACGCCATCCACGCCGTGCTTACGGGCACCTCGCTCGCCCTGGTCAACTTCCTGGGCATTCGCGACGGCTTCACCTTCAGTGCCGGCGCGTTCGACTACATCCTCAACTTCGGCCTGGCCGAAAAACCGCTGCTGCTTATCCCCATCGGGTTGGCCTACGCGGCGCTCTATTACTTCCTGTTCCGGTTCGTCATCCGCCGCTGGAACCTGAAGACGCCGGGCCGCGGCGACGACATCGTGGAGGAGGGAGCCCCCGACTCCACCTCGAAGACCGCGGTCTAGCCCGCCCGGCCGGTGTCGCGAGCAGCGCTCGCGGCACCGGTCGGCACCATCGTTTCTCGCACCATCCACCATTTTCAAATCGCACCTGGAGCATCCCTTGGCTGAAGTAGTCGTCCTCGAATCCGAGACCAACGCCGGCATCATCGCCGCCGCATCGATCAGAGCACTGATCAGCCAGAAACCGGATGCCGTCCTCGGCCTGGCCACCGGCTCCACGCCGATGTCGCTGTACAGTGCCCTCGCCGAGTCGCTGCGGAGCGACCCGCTGGACGTGAGCCGGGTGCGCGGTTTCGCGCTCGACGAGTACGTGGGCCTGCCCAGCGGACACCCGGAGAGCTACCGGGCCGTCATCACCCGTGACGCTGTGCTGCCCCTGGGTCTCACCCCCGGCAACATCCGGGTGCCAAATGGCGACCTGGCCACCCTCGAGTCCGCGGGCAGCGAGTACGAGGCCGCCATCCGCGCTGCCGGCGGCGTCGACGTGCAGATCCTCGGCATCGGCCGCACCGGTCACGTGGGCTTCAACGAGCCCGGCTCCTCGTTCGCCTCGCTGACCCGGGTCAAGACCCTCACCGAGAAGACCCGGATCGACAACGCCAGGTTCTTCAGCTCCCCTGACGATGTTCCCGTCCACTGCATCACCCAGGGCCTGGGCACCATCCGCCGGGCACGGCACCTGATCCTGCTGGCTTTCGGCGAGGAGAAGGCCGAGGCCATTGCCGCGGCGGTGGAGGGTCCGGTCACCTCCAGCAGCCCGGGCTCCGTCATCCAGCTGCACCCGCACGTCACCGTGCTCGTCGATGAGGCCGCGGCCTCCCGCCTGGCCAACCTCGACTACTACCGGTACACCTACGCGAACAAGCCGGCCTGGCAGGTCATCTAACCGGCCACCAGGCCGAGCAGCGCCGCGACGACGGCGGCCGCACCGAGCAGCATCACCACGCCGTACCCGCAGGTGCTGAGCAGGGCCTGGCCCCGCACGCCGATCCGGCCGCCGGCGAAGGCCCCCACCGCGACCAGAATCAGTTGCCAGGCCAGGGAGGCCACCAGGGCGCCGGCCACGAACACGGCCGGCGTCCGGTGCAGGCCGAGGGACGGCGGCAACGCCGCCGTGAGCGCTCCGAAGTAGAGCAGCGTCGCCGGGTTGATCGCGGTGAGCCCGGCGAACGTCGCAAAGACCCGGCCCGGCGACGGCGGTCGCGGCTTGTCGCGCGGCACGGTCGCCGCGGGCCGGCGGCGCAGCCCGAGACCACCCAGCAGCAGGAGGATCAGCCCGGCGCCCACGGCCGGCGCCGCTCCCCACGAGGCGAAAACCGGTGCGGCGGCCGCACCGATCGCCAACGCGGCCACGCAGTAGAGTCCGTCTACCAGAGCCACCGCCAGCGCGGCCACGGCCCCGGCGCCGAAGCCGCCCGCCAGAGCCTCCCACATCAGGAGCACGCCGATGGCGCCGAGCGGCACGGCCACGCCCCACCCGGCCAGCAATCCGCCGACGAACAGTGGCCCCAGCTCGATCTCCATGCCCACGATCCTGCCTCGCCGCCGACCCGGCCCTTAGATTTTCGCGGCGGCACGGCTACAATCGCGGCATGGACGACCTCGACGGCGAAATCATCGGCATTCTGCGCACCGATGGGCGCATTTCTTTCAGTGCTCTCGGGGCCGCGGTGGGGCTGAGCACGAACGCGGCTGCCGCGCGGGTGCGGAAACTCGAAGCGACCGGGGTCATCGTGGGATATCGGGCCGTGCTGGCCGATGACGCCCCGCTGGGTCCACTCGGGCTGGAGGCCTTCATCGACGTGCGGCTCCGCGCCGACGCGGACTCCGACTCCTTCCTCCTCGCCGCGCTGGCCGAGCCGGAGGTGCGCGACGCCGCGCATGTGACAGGTCCGTATGATTACCTGCTGCACGTCTGGGTCAACGACACCACGCACCTGAACGAGTTGCTGCACCGCCTGAAAAAGCAGGCCGGGGCCGGCCAGACCCAAACCCGGCTCGCCCTGCGCCCACCCGCCACCGCCAGGGAATGACCCGCGCCGGGCGCCGCTTCGGCTAAAATCGGCCGGTGTCCACGTCCCTGCGCCAGTCCCCCGGAGCCCGGGTCGGCCTGTCCATCGCCGTGGCCACCGGCCTGTACGGCGTCTCGTTCGGCGCCCTGTCCGTCGCGTCCGGGCTGACCGTGTGGCAGACCCAGGCGCTGAGCCTGCTGCTGTTCTCCGGCGGCTCACAGTTCGCGTTCATCGGCGTCATCGCCGGCGGCGGCACGCCGGTGGCCGCCGCGAGCGCGGCGGCATTGCTGGGCATCCGCAACGCGGTGTACGGGATGCAGATCAACGTTCTGCTGCAGCCGCGCGGGTGGTGGCGCCTCGCGGCCGCGCAGGTGACCATCGACGAGTCGCTGGCCACCAGCACCGGTCAGACCGACCCTCTCGAGCAGCGACGGGGTTTCTGGGTGGCCGGGGTCGGCATCTTCGTGCTGTGGAACCTATTCACCCTGGTCGGCTCCCTGGCCGGCGACGCGCTCGGCGACCCCAAGCGGTGGGGCCTGGACGGCGCCGCTGTGGCCGCGTTTTTGGCCCTGCTCTGGCCGCGGCTGCGGTCGCGGGACGCCGGCGCGATCGCTGCGGCCTGTGCGCTCGCCACGATCCTTGCCGTACCGTTCGTGCCACCTGGCGTGCCGATTCTGGTGGCAGCCGTGGTGGCTGCCGCGGTCGGCTGGTTCGGCTACCGGGCCGGACCCGACGGTGAGGGCCTGGAGCCCGATATCGACCCGTATCCCGACACCGTGCAGACCGACCGGACGGACCCCTCGTGACCCTGTGGTTCTGGATCGTCGTCGCCTGCGTCGTCGGGTTCCTCACCAAGCTCCTCGGCTATCTTGTGCCGAAGAAGTGGCTGGCGAATCCTCGGGTGGCCCGGGTCGCCGGCACCCTCACCATCGGCCTGCTGGCCTCCCTCACCGTCGCCAACTCGGTGGCGACCGGGCAACAGCTGGTGCTCGACGCCAGGCTGGGGGCCCTGGTGGCCGCCGCCGTGGCCCTGTGGCTGAAGGCGCCGTTCCTCGTCGTGGTGATCGTGGGTGCGGCAGCGGCGGCCGGGCTCCGGCTGCTCGGCCTGCCGTAGTCCTGGGCGGGATCGGCCCCGCCCGTGTGCTAGTGTAGGAAGTTGCGCGTCGATCCTTACCACGATCCGACCACTCCGCTGCCCCAATCCATGGCCGGAGTCACGCACCGCTCGAACGGGTACTACCCGCTCGGACGCACTCGACCGGGACTTACGGTCGATCACCTACGCTGTTCGAATTTCGGCGCACGCAATGCTGCGCGCCGCCTTCACACGTCATAACGAAAAGTACGATTCATGTTCACAACCACTCATACCCTCGACCACGCCACGGACGCCATCGACACCCTGTCGCCGGAACACCGCCAGGCGATTCACCTCGCCTACTACTCGGGCTTCAGCAACAATCAGGTCGCCGACCTGCTCGGCGTGAGCGTCGACGTCGCCGATTCCCGTCTGAGCGAGGGCCTCACGCACCTGCGTTCGGCCCTGCGCGTCGCCGCCTGACTACTACCGGGAGTCGGGCAATCCTTCTCCTGACACCCTCGGAAGGAACCGACAATGTTTCTCCTCTTCGGCATCAATGCCTCGCAGAAGGTCATCAACGTCGTCACGTTCGTCTGCACATTCTGCGGGGAGCGAGCGCCGCAAAATGTCGTGAAGTCTGCGAACCGGTTCACGGTGTTTTTTCTGCCGCTGTTCTCGTTCTCCACCAAATATTCCAACGAGTGCACGAACTGTGGTGGACAGACCCGCCTCAGCGCCGACCAGGCGCGACATTCACTGGACTGGGTGCAGTCCCGCATGTCTTCCTAGACGCTGCGACAGGCGCTCCGGGCGCCTCGAGACCGGTGCGCCACCTCCTCGTCGCTCTCGGCTACGGTCACCTCTTCTAGTCCGCGCAACTGTTGCCCATCCGGGCACTTGCGCCCGGTACACCGGCAACAGTTGTCGGCGGGCTTCGGCTGCTGCAGAGCCGGCTACGGGGTTGATCGCTTCTCGAACACCCACAGGCCGTTCGTGGCCGGGAACCACGGCCGGTCGCCGCTTGTGACTCTGAGGCAAGAGAGGGCGTCGACGTATCCCTGCTGGGTGACCGCCTCGCTGTGCACGAGATCGAAGCCCAGGTCCCCTGCGTATTGGCTGTACCCGCCCAGAGTGAAGAGCTGATAACGCTCCAGGGCTTCCCGCGGGAAGGTCTCGATGCCCCAGGTGAGCGTGAGCAGAAACTCGGCGACGGCATGCCGGGTGCCGGTCAGGCTCCGCCCGCGCAGGTGCAGCGCCCGCAACAACGGGTGCGGGCTGCGCCGCAGGTAATCGTGGAACGCCTCGACGTCCTCGTCGGACAATCCGTCCACGGTCGCCAGCTCCGTGGGCCGTTCCGGCATGACACCGTCGCGGATGATCAAGCGGCCCCGACCGCGCAGGCTCTCGCGGCACCGGGTCACGGTGAGTGCCAGCGCGTCGTACCCGCGCAGGATTGGCTCGGTATTCGGCGACGTTCCGTAGGAGTAGACCTCATGCAGCAGGGCGCTCACGACGATCGTGTCGAACGGCTCGTCGAAGAGCTGCGGCACCTGCTCGGCGTAGCCGCGCCGCACCTCGTGCAACATCCCGAGCGCAGTCAGCCTGGTGATGGCGTCCGGCGCGGCGTCCAGGGCGGATGTCCGGAAGCCGGCACCCGCGATCGCGGCGGTGAGCTCGCCACCGCCGGCTCCGACATCCAGCACCAGGGGGCCACGCAGGTGCGGCAGCACCATCCGCGCCTTGTCACCGAGCGAGGAGCCCATCCGGTCGAAATAGCGAGGCTCCAGCGCAACTGTCGGCATGGGTAGGCGTGCTCCTCGCGGGCGGTGGTCGGGAAGGCTCAAGGCTAGCGAAAACGACGGGTCGACGTCCGGCTCCGGTGCGTCCCGGGCCGGCTCGCCACCTGCCGGGCGAACGCGGAGTGGAATCAACTGTGAAACCGACCGTCCGGACGGTCTTTCTTGATACGATGCTCGCATGGATCGCAAAGCACTCATTCTCGGCGCCGCCCGACAGCTCACACTAGATCGCGGAGTCGTCCCCTCGCTGAACGAGACGGCGAGCAAGGCCGGCGTCTCGAAGGGTGGCCTCCTGCATCACTTCCCCTCCCGGGCGGCGCTTGTGCAAGGACTGGCTGTGGCTGCCCTTGAGGAAATCGACGCCATAATGGTCGCCGCATCGACGGAGGGCCGAGCGGCGGAGACGTGGTTGCGAATCTCGGTGCCGGCCGGGGAGGACGTGGCGTTGTTCCGGGCGCTGGCCATCGCGCACCGTGCGGTCGAGACGCCCGGAGACGACGTCGCGGCCGCATCGCGGGAGGCGATCGCGCGGTGGGAGTCGATGATCCAGGACGACACGGGAGACGCAACTCGAGCGCGGATCATCCGTCTAGTCGGAGACGGACTCGCCGCGAACGTCGTCGCCGGCATCGAAACCGCCCCCACGGAGGCGGAGCTCGACGCCCTGATCGACGTCCTCGTACGCGGTCCGGGGCCGGACAGGCGGTGAGCGCGCCTCTTCTGCTCGCGATCGCCGGGCTCGCGGTGCTGGACTCGTTCAACCCGGCCACGATCGTCGCAGTGACACTGATCCTCCTTGCCGCCCCCCGGCGCCCCGCGCTGACGGCACTGGTGACGGTGCTCGGTGCAGCACTCACCGTGTTCGGCGCCGGCGCTGCTCTGTTCCTCGGCGCGGGCGCAGCTGCCGGAGCGGTCGACGGCATCGTACAGGGCATCCGATACGTCGCCTTCGCCGCCGCAGGCCTCGTGCTGATCCTCGCCGGCATCCGGCGGTTCCGCACCAGACCCCGCACCCCCATCGCACTGCCCGCTTGGTTCACGCCCTGGACGGCGCTTCCGTTCGGCGCGCTTCTGACCGGCGCCGACCTGCCCAACGCGTTTCCGTACTTCATCGCGATCGAACGCCTCCTCAACGCCGGTGTCACTACCGGGGCAGGGCTGCTGATCCTCGCTGGCTACGCCGTGATCTACTGCCTCCCCTGCCTCGTGCTTCTCACCGTGGGCATCCTCTCCCGCCGGCGGACGCACGCTTTGCTGTCCCGCATCACCACGCGCCTGGGCACCGGTGACGTCACGGCATCGCCGGTGATAGCAGTCGCGTTGATTCTGCTCGGCGGGGTGGTCGCCTCGCTGCCCTTCTGGGCGCTGCGCTGAACGTAGCGTCGATCCAGATCTCTTCGATGATGACCTGGACGCCGTCTCGGTAGCTCTCGATAACGCAGAACGAATTTCAGCAGTGTCCGATCTGCGGCCGACTCATCGAGCGACTCCCCCGTGATCGTGAACTACTGGGCAACATCCTCGAGGAGGATCGCGAGCTCGTCGAGTTCGACGTCCCAGCCCTCTCGGTTCTGCTCGAGACGTTCGCGACGGTAGCGGGTACCGCCGGGGAGCGTATCGAAGCCCGATTCGATCACCGTGACATCCGTCCCGGTACCAGCATCGGCGATGGTGAAGCGCACGTGCGTCGAGTACTCGTCGAGCTTTTCGGCGGGGATTCCGGACCAACGGAAGCCGAACGAGTCGTCGGGCACCACCTCGGTGATTTCGATCGGGAAGCTGCCGTAGTCATCCCAGTCGATGCTGCCGGTAGCGCCGGGCTCGAGCGCGGCGAACATCACAGCGTCTCCGAACCACTGGACCATCACCTCGGGGTCGGTCAGCGCCATCCAGACGCGCGCGCGCGAAGCCTCGATGTGGACGGTGCGGGTCACGGTGTGGCCCTTGATTCTTGCGTGATCAGACACGGTGTTTCCTTCACGTTCGAGCTGAGCGCGACGGGACATTGCCCGCCGAGCGGCGCGTGAACCAGTTCCGCAAACGCGCCTCATCGAGCGTACCCATGATTGCGAACCTGTTCACGGGCGAGAGAACCGCGCGAGCTCGATCAGTTGTGGGATTTCCGTGGGGTGTGACCGCGTCCGGGGACAAAAAAACCCCGTGATCACAAGGATCAACGGGGTTTTTCGTGGCGGGTTGTTCCTATAACTCACAGGCCGTTAGATCAGTGGGCAGTTATCCGGCACTTTCGCGCACATCCTCTGCGCTTGGCCGATTAATCCTCTCCGGTCCAGCCTGCACGGTTATTTTGGGTCTGCGCTCGGGCGCTGAGGCAAGTGGCTCTTTAGGGTCTAGCGGACCGGCCACCGCATTGATTCGGTTGTTTCAGCCACGACGGATTAGAGGCGGGCACGGTTTCACTAGCGGTGGCCTGTACCGACCGACCTACGGATCTACCGCAACCGCGCGCGGGCAGCGTCTCGCACCCTGGGGTTCGGGTCATCCGCAATGATCTCGAGGAGGATGTCACCTCCTGCCGCCTCCCGCACATACTGCAGTCGTTTGTCGGCACCGCGCAGCCCGATCAAGGAGAGCAGCTCGGGAGCGCCCCCTGGACCGCTCGGAGTCCAGTACGGTCGCGCGCCGAAGATCGGCAGGCTGTTGTCGACACCGTACGCCTGCAGCCACTGGCGTGCCATGACCGCGGGCATGCCGCCCATATCGGCCAGGTGCATTGCGACTTTGCGACTATTCTCCTTGGCAACCAGATCCTCGCCGTCAGTCAAGTCCTTCGGCGAGGGCTTGGACTGTGACAGCCCGGCGCCGCCAATGAGCAAACCGAGCGCCACTAAACCCCAAAGTACTCCTGCGCCGAGGCTGTTCTGCCCCCAGGCGACAATGCCAACAATCAGCGCGGCGATACCGAATACCCCACCGAAGAATGATCGCATGACGCTCATTGAAGCACACAGGATGGTCTGAGCGTGGATGGTCACAGATCCCGGTCAACTACGCGACCACACCGGGAGCACTTGGAAAGCGGGAAGCCGCTCCGCACTCCAGACGCGACAGCGACCTAAGCTCAACGGTATGAACCCGGGCCCTCCCTCTGCCAGCGCTCCCCATCCCGATAACGCGCTTGTCACAGCGCTCGTGGCAGCGGTCAAACAGCTCAACCGAACCCTCCTCCGAGACTTTGCCGGCCCGATTGGCGACGTCCCTGACTCATCGCCAACGTTCCGGCCTTCCGGTGCGCTCGCCGACGTGTCGGAGCTTGCAGAGGTTGTGCTCCGGGCCGCCGGCGGGATTGCCGATCCTTGGTTCGAGAAGACGCGTTGGTCAGTATCCTTCTCCTTCGACGGTGTCCCCTGCCGAATGCGACATACAAAGCTTGGAGTCCGTATCGATATGCACTCCGCGGAGGGCGTCGACACCGACGAGCTAGGCGCGAAAATCGACGACAGATTGACGAAGGCAGTCCATTTTCTCAATAGCAAGGTCGTGGCTCCTGCAATTGCGGCGCAGATCGACAGAGGCGCGGCGAGTGTCCAAAACCAGTACGCGCGCTACCGAGGAATGGTTGACTACTTCTCCAGCAAACTCGACGTTGCACTCGTCGCGCACACTCAAGGACTTACCGATTCCCCGACTACGCGCACCGGAGGTGGAAGCGCCGAATCCGCGATCGACTTCATTCAGAGCCTCATGGTCGCGGGTCGACGGGCCCAGCGACGCGAACACGAAATCGCCTACCTGGCCACCGCACTTGTCGCCGGCTATTTCTCCTACTTACAGCATGTCCTTATTCTGCTGAGTGGATTCTCGCCAAGAGCGCTCGAACCGGAATTCCGGTTGGTTGACCTGCTTGGCTCACGGTGGGCAGATCAATTCTCCATCGCATACAACGACGTTACCGAGCCAGAGACCAATCAAGTTCTCGCCGCTTTGAAGAGCCTCGCCAACGACTACCGCAACCCCTTATTGCACGGCAGCCGCCCCGAGGACGGCATCGTGGCCGAATGGGCCCCTGGCCGATTCAGCCTTGTCACGCGCGAAGGCCGACTCAGCGGTGACCACTACCTGTGGAGATCGGGGTTGGCCTTGGGGGATGCGCACGTGATCCTGGGAACGATTGGAAAAGTGGACTCCTTCCTGAACAAGCATCCGTATTGGGGCTGGGTCACAAGCGGCCTCCCTGTCCCGTTCGACCGGAGATCCGTCGCCCGTGCAATTCACGAAGCCGAGAACGGCCACGCCGGCCACTTCACGGACGTCACCAATGATGCATACGATCATTTCGTAAATATGGACTGACTTGTCCAAGGGCGGCCGAGCGCATGACCTCGGCAGGAGGTGTGCCCACTTTGAGCCGTAAAATTGGCATCGGCCTACCGACTACGTCTCTCCCTGGGGCGTGGCATTGATCTCGCCCAGCTTCACGGCTCGAGTGCGGGCAACTCCCTACCCGAGTGGCGCGCTGCTGGCCTCCAACGAAGTTCCCGGCTCGTTTTGAGGCACTTGGCTCTCGGCGCCCTCAAGCGAGAGTTCCACCTGGCGAAGAGCTCCCATCGCATCGATCGGCTCAGCGCGGAATGACTCCTGGCTGGAGTCGGGGAGGTACAGTGCAAAGGGCCAGTGCTGATCTGCACTGCACGCACGACAGACGTCGATGATCCCCATCGCCTCAAGAGGCTTCCCGTTAAGTTTCCCCATCGCGATGTTCACCGAGTCGTGGTGCTCTCGATCTACAGCGAAGACGGGGTACTCGCGGCTCTGCCAGACTCCCTTGAGGACGTGGGCGCCGCGGAAAACGAAGTCGGCAATGGTCTGAAGAGAGCTACCGGCCTTTGAGGCGTCAGCGTGGTGCGCCGCCAGCGCCATCGCCCACGCCACCTCGATGGATACCGTGAAGTAACGTCGCGACGCCAGTCCGTTAATCCTGAATCCCGTGTCGATGCTGGGCCCGAAATAGTCGTACATAAATGCAGTGTCCGAGCGCCGACCCTTGAGAGCTTTGTCGTTGAGGACCACGACTGCGGCATCCGACGCCTCCGTGCCCGGTTTCCTCGGAATAGTTGACTCGCTGTCCGGCCCTGGGAATGTTGCGATGAATGCCCCACCCTTCAGTGCCAGGTTCGCATCCTCAAGAACCTGGTCCTCATATTTCTTGACGGCGTCTAACCAGATACGAACGGCCCTACCTACGGCTTGCTCGTCCCTGACCTCGACCTCAAATATCAGTTCGTCGCCGATCGCTTTCCAGAGATGAAATTCCGTGCTCAACCCATCCTGAGCACTCTGCTGGCGCTCCGCATCATTCACGAACTGCGGAAACTCGCGATAAAAACTCAGAAATACTTTCTGCCAACCGGGCTTTGTCTGCTTGAAATGGGTCGATCCAACCAAGTCACAAGAGAGGAAAAGCTTTGACTTGTCGTTACTTCGTCGGGGCACCAAATTAGATACCTAAGACCTGCGCACGAACTTCGGCGGCCTTAGGCGATACGCCAAAAACGTTGGCCACTGCCCACCAGTCGGACCCATGGACGGCATGTGACGCCTTGAACTTGTCCGCAGGCATCAAGAGGGACGCAGCAAAGAAATTGGCTTGAGTCTCCGCTTTGTTGCGGGTGCCCCGCCCGAAGGTCCTGGGACCCTCGAAGGCTGGCTGCAGGTAATGCAAGAAGTAGTGCCCGAGTTCATGAGCCATAGTGAAGCGGTCGCGCCGATCGGATGTCATCGGGGGAAGGTGGACCGTGAAGTCGCCCCTTGTCCGAACGCTAAGTGCTTCACCGGCGTACACCGACGGAGACACGTCGACATGGCCGCCGAGAATCCCGATCAGCCGCTTCAAATCCGCTTGTCCAGTCTCTGAGTAGATACCGTGGTGCGTCCCTACGCGCTCGGCGTACTCGGAGATCGCACGATTCGAGAGAGGTGACTCAATCAGTACGTCGCTCATTATTCTCTCCTACCCCTGGTTACCTATTCTACGCTGCAGAGATCTCACCGATGGCGCCCTCGCATGCCACGAATCTCCACACGCCCAACATATCTAGCACCTGTGACATACCCAAGAGCGGCGGTCGCTTCGCCGATAACAGCCCATATGTCACCAGCCCCGACCCCGTCGAGGGGTCCGCGGGCACACAGACGGGCACCGCCCCGGGTACTGCGATCGCTTGCGCAACCGTAATTGTCTTTTTCGGGACACCTCCGCGATGGCGGAGAAAGTGGGGCGGCGCCCGGAATCGAGCGTAGCCGAGAGGCTCCGCGCCCCGGTCCGTCCTGCTCCCCCAGTCCGGGGCGCGTACTGCTCCCGGCCTGGCAGACCACACGCCCCAGGGGCAACGGGTAGGCGGAGAGCCTGGGCTGTGACCGCGCTTGGATCCGTCGATTCGTACGTTAGCCTGCACTTATGGGGCGACGACGCGGTGGGCTTGGGGCTGGCATCGTCGGCGCCGGCGTGTTGCTCAATGCAGCGTCGAACCTGCCGAAGAGAGCGCATCATCGGTGGATGGTTCCTCTATTTCGGCTGTCCGGTTGGAGCTTCGTGGCGGCGATGGTCGCATTCTTTGCCTTTGCTGTCGTCTCCGCCATCGAACCCCACTTCGGATTGCCGGTCCTCTACGTCATGGTTTGGTGCGCAGTCCTCAGCTTCTTTTTTCTCTGGGGCGCCCTGATCGCCGCGCTGAGCCCTCCCAAGTAACGTGTCGCTCCAGGCTCGTCAGGCTGGACACTAGGGCGTCGAGGCTCCCCCGCATTATGAGCAGTTAAGCCGGCTTTGCGTCGACCTCAGCGTCGCGGCGGCCAACGGCGGCCGCCTGAGAGATCGGCCTAGCCCTGCTCCACTGTCCAACCTCGATCAGCCGCCAGCACAGTCAGGTAGACGCGACGGATCTTCCAGAGGCCGTTCGCCTTGGCCGGTTCCTGCCACGCGCCCTCTGGGTCCAGGTCGCCATCAGCTTTCATCCCCCGGAGCGTGGCACGAAAGTGCTTGGCCGATTTGCCGACGATTTCTGCTGCCTCAGCCGCGGTGAGTTCATTCTTCATACCGGAAGCTTGTCATGCCGCCCCATTGCTTTGTCCTGACTGACTTCTACTTGACAGTTGTCCAGAGGGCTTTCAGCCCTTGGAAGAGTAGGACGACCAGCCCAATCGCTGTTCCCTCTGCGAAGCCTTCCTTTGCCCGTGACAGAGAACGGCGGCGGCGGCGCTCGCGCGGCACCTTGAATTGTGCCTGGGGTGGATGCAACTCCAATTCCGTCAGGAACCACTCATCCGGGACCGCTCCCTGACCCCACTCGACGAGCTTGCTCGCCACCTGCACGCCTATGTCGCGTGATCCGCGATCCGATGTCGCAGCCATCATGAGTTGCGCTTGGGACATCGTCCACTGTGCGACCGGCGATTCCTCATTCGGTAGCTCATGTCGCAGTCTCAGCACGGCGAGGGCGTAGTCGAGCTCCGGATTTGCGAACATCCTGATAAACACAGGCTTCTGTTGCCATCGAACGGCGCTCTCCATTGTTTGGAGCACGCGTGAGATTGCGTCGTGGGTGGCGGCCTTACGCGCCTCTTCGGCACGACGCCGACTTTCAACAGTGAATATGACGAGGGACACGACCACCGCTACAGCACTGATCGCCGCAGCAACCGCCGTCCAGTCCACTAGGCAGCGTC
This sequence comes from Cryobacterium sp. TMT4-31, assembly GCF_004403385.1. Lineage (NCBI taxonomy): Bacteria > Bacillati > Actinomycetota > Actinomycetes > Micrococcales > Microbacteriaceae > Cryobacterium > Cryobacterium sp. TMT4-31. Next base: position 96,961 of record NZ_SOGI01000006.1, on the reverse strand, counting down.
CTTGCAATCCCGGTACAGCGCCCGCCCGATCAGTTCAATAATCTTCGCGAGCTTCACATCACTGTTCAGCGCCTCCGCCACCATGGACTCGAAATTCGAGCCCGACGTGACGATCGCGTTGGTGACAGTGCTGCCCAGGTCGGGGCTGGACAGGAACTGTTGCTCGGTGTTCGCGGCGATCTGGGTGGTGATCTTTGCGTTCTCACCAGCCTTGCCCTTGACGTGAGCGTAGAAGCCCATCATGTCGGCAGCCGTCAGCCCGTCGCCGTCGAACAGTTGGTTGAGCTGGTTGACCGCCTCGAACAGCCGGGCGAGCACGGGATCCACGGGTTTCTTCGACCCAGACGCCGTCATCGGATCCAGCACGCCGTCATCGAGGCTGATGCTCTGCGTCTCGTGCTTCTTGATGCCGTAGCCGATCAGCTCGACGCCGGCCAGGTCGATCGGGCTGCGCCGGTTATCCTCCCGGATCACGCGTGCGAGCGCCCGGTAGTAGATTGCGTGCTTCTCCACCGACGTGTCTTCGTAGTTGATGATCTGCGACAAGAAGTCGTAGGCATTGACGAACGCAGTCAGGTCCCCACGAAAGAGGTCCAACCGATCCACCTCGACGCCGTCACCATCGAGAAGGGCCACGTCGTAGCGCTTGTTGAAGCGTTCCTTGCCCGGTGCTACGGCTGCTGTGAGGGCGTTATTGCCTTTCTTGAACACCTCAACGGATGCCGCGGCGTCGACCTCGTATTCTTCGTAAATGTGCATGGCATCGAGCTTGTCCTTGATGTCGTGCACAATGTTCGGGTCGGACACCGCGGACAGCTTCGCCTCCTTGAAGTACGGGTCGAAGGACTCGCGGATGACCTCGGGATCATTCACGAAGTCGAGCACGAACGTGGTGTCCTTGCCCTTGGCCATCCGGTTCAACCGCGACAGAGTCTGCACGGCGGTAACGCCCGAGAGCTTCTTGTCGACGTACATGGCCACGAGCAGCGGCTGGTCGAACCCGGTCTGGAACTTGTTGGCCACGAGCATGACCTGGAAGGAGTCGGTCTTGAACGCCTCCGGCAGCGACCGGCCCTTGAGCCCGGGATTCATGTTGATCTCCGTGAACGCGTCGGGGCTCAATGCCTCGTCCAGCACTTCCCCGGAGAAGGCGACGAGGGCGCGGACGTCCACGTGGCCCGTGCGTTTCAGGTACTCGTCGAAGGCGAGCTTGTAGCGCACGGCCTCCTTGCGGGAGCCGGTGACGACCATCGCCTTGGCCTTGCCGTTCAGCCGCCAGCCGACGTTCTCGCGGAAGTGCTCGATGATGAGCGCAGCCTTCTGGGTGATATTGAACTCGTGCAGCCGCACCCACTGCATAAGCTCCTTCACCGCCTGTGTCTTTTCGACCAGCGGGCCCTCGGAATCGTACTCCTGGCCGTTGTGGGCCAGCTTGAACGCGACCTTGTACGGGGTGTAGTTGCGCAACACGTCGAGGATAAATCCTTCCTCGATGGCCTGCTGCATCGTGTACAGGTGGAACGCCTGCGGCAGCTCCCCACCCTCAGGAACACGGCCGAACAGTTCCAGGGTCTTCGCCTTCGGCGTGGCCGTGTATGCGAAATAGGAGATGTTCGACGCGTTCGCACGGTTCTCCATGTCGGCCGCGAGCAGCGCCTCCATGTCGATTTCACCGCCGTCAGCGAGATCCTTGAGCTCCTCAGAGTTCAGAACGGACTTCACCTTGTTCGACGTGGTGCCAGTCTGCGAGGAATGGGCCTCGTCCGCGATGATCGCGAAGTTGCGGCCGGCGAGGGTGCCCTCGAGTTTGGCCAGTTCGGCCATCGCGAATGGGAACGTCTGGATGGTGACAACGATAATCTGTGCGCCCGTGGTGAGCGCCTCCGCGAGCCTGGACGACTTCGACCCGGCAGCCTTTCCGTCGATGCCGACGACCACGCCGGTCTTTGCGTCGATCTGCTTGATCGCATCCTGCAGCTGGGTGTCAAGCACGGTGCGGTCGGTGACCACGATCACCGAGTTGAACACCTTGCTGCCATCAGCCCGGTGCAGAGTCGACAGCTGATGCGCAGTCCACGCGATCGAGTTCGTCTTGCCCGACCCGGCCGAGTGCTGGATCAGATACCGGTGTCCCGGCCCCTCGGCCTTGGCGGCTTCGATGAGCTTCGTCACCGACTCCCATTGCTGGAACCGAGGGAACAACAACGTTTCCGTCTTCTCGACTACCCCGGTCACCGGGTCGATGGTCTTCTCCACCTGCAGGTGCATGAATTGGCCCAGGATTCCCAGCCACGCATCCTTCTGGAACACCCGCTCCCACAGGTACGCCGTCGCCGACCCGTTCGGGTTCATCGGGTTGCCGGCCTTGCCGTCGTTGCCCTTGTTGAACGGCAGGAAGAACGTGTCCTGACCGCGTAAATGCGTGGTCATGAATACTTCGGAGTTCGACACCGCGAAGTGCACGAGCGCCCGGTGGCCGAACGAGAGAAGCGGTTCCCCCTTGGGATTCCGATCCGTGCGGTATTGCGCGATCGCGTCCTGCGCGCTCTGCGTGAAGTCCGTCTTCAGCTCCAGGGTGGCCACCGGCAGGCCGTTGACGAAGAAGACCAGGTCGATGCTCTTCTTGTTCACGGTGGAGTAGAACACCTGCCGCATCACCCGCAGGCGCATCTTGCCGTAGTCAGCGGTCGTCTTCGGGTTTAACCCGTCCGCTGGTTTGAACTGCGCCATGCGCAAGGACACCGGCGTGAACTTGAACCCCCGCCGCAGCACCGACAGAGTTCCACCCTGCACCCCACCCACGCTATCGAACGGCGCGTCGAGCGACTTCACCAGCCGGTCGAGCAGCACATCGCGCGACTTCTGCTGAACCGATGCCGCGTCCGCCGGCTTCACAACCTTCGCCAACGCGTCGGGCTGAGTGTCGGTCAGCCACCCGAACACATCCGCCGGGAATAGGGCCCGATCCTTGTCATACCCGGTGCTAGTCGGCGAGTACTCCCACCCCTGCGACTCCAAATACAAAGCCAGTTCCTCTTCGAATGGCTTCTCGTTGTGCTGCCCCATCAGAGCCCCCTCACATCAATCTTCCCCGTGACCGCCGCACTGATCAGAGCTTGTCGGCGCTCCATGAGAACTTCGGCCATCTGACGCGCCTTGACGCTCAAGGCCACGAATTCCTGGCGAGCCTCAACGAACCTCTTCAGTACGGCCTTTTGCTCATCAAGTGGCGGAAGCGCCAACCGAGCCTCTCGAACCACTGCCGTATTGAGTCGCGATCTCGTTGAGCCCCTACTAAGGACTCGAAACTGCTCACGCAATTGCGGCGACGAAAGCATCCACGCGAGGAACTCCGGAACCAGGACAGAGGTTGGGCGGACTCTGTAACAGTCGGCTTTCACGATCGCCGGCCCGAGACCAAGGGGAACAATGGTGGCTCTTCCCAGCGGCATTTTTTCGTCGCCAAGGCCAGCAACGAGCACGTCACCCGCAACAACCGCATGGTTTCCCAGCTGTGCGGCATATTCCAGTGGGATGAAAGCTTCGTCGACACTCTTGAACTCAAACACGCCTATGTTGCCCAAACGAATGACACGAGCGCCAGAGTCGGAGTAGTGGGCCGACGTGAGGGACGACCCGAATGGTCCATCAACAATTGAAGACACGACGCGACGAAGCTGAACTATCGGACACTCGCGCTCGAGGCCTGCCACCAGACCCGACCATTGGGCGTCTAGCCGCTCGGTCAGTGCCTCGACCAGTCGCTCCTGCTTGGCGATGAGCGCGTCAATCTGCCCGGTCTCCCGATCCAGATACTCCGCAATCTGCCCCTGCTCAATTGGGCGGGGGATGTATGCGTCAACGGTTCGCAGCGCGCTAAATGGAACTTCCGTCGTGCGGACACCAGAATTCCCCCCCGCCCCAATGCCACGTTCGCGTCGGATAAGTTCTCCTGTGAAGTGCGATGACTTCATGAGGTACATGATATAATGCGGATTTGTTCCAGGACAGGGCCGCATCACCTCGTAGTGGTAGGTGACTAAACCATCTTCAGCTGCGACCCCCATCGCTCCGGAGCGAATACTCATCTTGTTGAATACGATGTCGCCTCGGCGGCAGACCTTGTAGGCGTCCAATGAATCAGCCCGAGGTGGCCGATTCATCAGCTCACTTTGGCGGAGAACTCCTCTGGTTTGAGAAACAGACAAGAGCGGCAAGTCAATTCCTGGGCATCGCTCGTCTACCCTCCGAACGGCCGAACCGAAGCGTGTCACTTACTTTCAACCTCCGCCAGCAGCACCGTGATCTCCTGCACGAGCGTGTTGAGGTCCGCGTCGATGTCTGCGAGGGGGCGTGGCGGTACGTATTTGTAGAAGTGTCGGGTGAACGGGATTTCGTAGCCGATTTTGTCCTTGGTGCGGTCGACCCAGAAGTGCTCTACGTGTGGGGCGACTTCTCTTGCAATGTAGGCGTCGATGTCCTCGGTGAGTGGCACGTTTTCCGTGTCACGAAGGTTGGTGTCGGGAACCGGCTTGCCTTTGCTGTCGGTGACTACCGGCGCGGTCTCGTCTCGTTCGGAGAGTCCCGCGATGAGGGCCTTCAACTGCGGCGCGGTAAGGGTGACGCCGGCACCGGCTAGAGCCTTCTTGATGCGGGTGGTGAAGACGGCGGCATCCGTCGTGGGCTCCCGAGCTGTGCTGAGATCCAGGAGTGCGAGCTCGACCGGCTCGGCCACTGCGGCGAGGTTCTTGGCTACGAGGGCGAGCTCCAAGCGTTCCGGGGTCACTTCCCAGTTGAATTGCTGGGGCCGTTCGACGGTGATGGTGGTGTAGCCGAAGTCGTCAATCGCGAAGATCTTTGAGGCGTCAGTATTCATCGCTTCTGCGTCTTCGCCGTTGGTGCCGTAGAGCTGGACGATGTGTTCGATTTGTTCGGGATTGATGAGGCGGCGTTTGGAGCCAAGACTCTTACGCATTTTGACCCACTGGTCAGTGGCATCGATGAGCTGCACCTTGCCTTTGCGACTGGTGGGTTTGTCGTTGTCGAGAATCCAGATGTACGTGGCGATGCCGGTGTTGTAGAACAGGTCGGTGGGCATGGCGATGATGGCGTCGAGGAGGTCATTCTCGATGACGTACTTGCGGATGTTGGACTCGCCGGAGCCGGCACCGCCGGTGAAGAGCGGGCTGCCGTTGAGGACGATGCCGACCCGGCCGCCGCCTTCGGCTTTCGGGCGCATCTTCTTCACCAGGTGCAGGAGGAAGAGCAGCGAACCATCGGAGACGCGCGGGAGACCCGGTCCGAAGCGGCCGTCAAATCCGCGCTGGTCGTATTCCTTCTGAACGAACGCCTGCTGTTTCTTCCACTCGACACCGAAGGGCGGGTTACTGATTCCGTAGTCGAAGGTCTTCCCGAGGTGGCCGTCGTCGGTGAGGGTGTCTCCCCAGATGATGTTGTCGATCGCCTGGCCTTTGATGACCATGTCAGCTTTAGCGATAGCGAAGGACTCGGCGTTCAGCTCCTGACCGACAAGGGTGAGAGACGCTTGCGGGTAGTGGTCACGCACGTAGTCGTCGGCGACGCTGAGCATCCCGCCTGTTCCCGCGGTGGGGTCGTAGACGGTGCGGACCGCGCCAGGCACGCTGAGTGACTTGCTGGGGTCTTCATCGGGGTGCTCGGTGAAGAGAAGGCTGACGATCAGGCGCACGACCTCGCGCGGGGTGAAGTGCTCTCCCGCAGTTTCGTTGGAAGACTCAGCGAATCTGCGGATGAGTTCCTCGAAGATGAGGCCCATCTCGGTGTTGCTGACTCGGTCGGGGTGCAGGTCGACGCCAGCGAACTTCTGGACGACGAGGTAGAGCAGACCGTTCTCATCGAGCTTGGCGATCTGGGCCGGGAAGTCATACCGGTCGAAAATGTCCCGCACGTTGGTGGAGAAGCCGTCAATGTAGTTGAGGAGGTTCGCGCGCACGTTTGCTGGATCGCCAGTGAGCTTCTCGAAGCTATACAGGCTGGTGTTGTAGAAGGCGTGCTCGGAAACCGCCGGGAGAAGCTTCTCAAGCGGGATATTGCCGTTCTTCCGCTTCTCGTACTCAGTAAGAACGGCATCCTTCGTAGGATCCAGCACGGCGTCGAGGCGACGCAGGATCGTAAAGGGAAGAACGATTTTGCCGTAATCGGATTGCTTGTAGGTGCCACGCAGCAGGTTCGCGATCGACCAGATGAATGCCCCGTTGTTGTTCTCGGCCATGTGGCGCGTACTTCCCCTCGTATTACCTGTTGCTCAGCCTATTGGCGAGGGGCGACAGCGGCGCGCGCTGATGCGCACCGGAAATCCGTCGTGAGTCGTCGCCGGCGCTAGGATCTCGACGCCGTGTATCGGCCGGTGGTCACTTTCAATCACGTCGACTCATCGCGGTGGACTGCTATCGATCCCACTTGGCACGGTCATTTCGCGCAGCGGTGATGACCACATCGATCTTCCCCGCCCGCATCAGCTCCGCAGCGGATCGATTGTTGAATCGATGGAGGGCCGCATTGAGCCATAGCGCGTCACCCCAAGGATCAACCAACCCCGGGTCCAATACGTACAACACGTCGCTCAGACCCGCTAAGGGCTCTCCTGCGGGCCCGAACTGAAAACACGGGTAGAGTCCGTCGCCGTCCTGTGTTCTGGTCCGAAGGATCCTTCCAATTCTGGAGAAATGCTCCAGCTGATGCCAGGACAAGTGGGACAGACGCATGGCTCCGGCGCGATCGTAGAACGGGCCGATCAACGAGTCCCAGATCTGTGCCTCGGGCGACCCTTCGCCGTTAGGCACTGCGTTCGTTTTCTGTGAGTGGGCCGCCTCTGGGGCCGTCGACGAGGGATCTATAGAATCGCGGCCCCTCTTGCCCCTGGTCACCAGAGGGCTTCCATGTGACTGTGAGCGGCGGCCAACAACAGTTCAGGTTCGTGCAGGTGATCCGCCGGCCGGTCCTCTTCCTCGAACGAAGTGGTTGGTCCGAGCATCCAGAGAGTCAAGCTTTCATTCGACCACCCGTTATCGCGGGCCACCGCGACGAGGGGCCTGATGACGGGGAGGATGGCACGGCTGGCTCGATCGAACTGGAATCCGGGATATCGGACCGAGGGACCACGCTTTACTGCGATGATCCTGCCGGAGTTGCGAAGCCGGATCAGGTTGGTGGACGTGACCCCCAGGATTTTGGCCACCTCGCTGTCTGTCAGCAGCCCGAACTCGGCTTCCATTCGGTCCCAAGCCAACTTGGTGGCGTGAAGGCTCCTAGCTACCTGCGGCGAGGCGTGCGACTGGGTTTCCGCATCGGGTATTTCTGGGCTAGAGGCGGAGTCGCCCGCAGAGCGTGGTGCACCTTGACGCTCGGTTCCGTCTCCGTCGTCACCGTCATTCATCCTTCTATCCTGCGCTCGTCCGCCGTGGGAAACTCAGGGAGCGTCCGAAGTGTATTCCTGCACGTGAGGTCACGTTCGACGGCCTGGGGCTCCCCAGGCCCAGAAGTTGAGTTCGTTCAGGGTCGCGACCTTGGCCGGCGAGAGCGTTCCGGCCCGGCGTGCCATTCGGGTCTTTGCCGCCCACCGGGCGAGGGCCTGTTCGGCGTCATCGGTACTGCGCAGCCTGGGTGCGTGTCCGTGCGCGGTAGTGAAATGGGCGTAGGCGGCGTAGTTCGCCCGCCATCTGTCCTCTGTCGGGTGGAAACTGAACTCGGGGACGCAGAGCAGCCGGCGCACTTGGTAGGAGCAGAGGCGCCCTGCAGCGTAGCTTCGGCGCTGGGCGCGAATGCTGTTGTTGCTCCGTTTCTCCTCGGCTGAAATGGCGCCGGGGGGTAGGCGTCGGTTCTCGCGCGGCAAGCGGCCCTCGGAGCGCACAAAGGCTTCCAGTGCGGCCATGCTGCGGATCCAGTCGGCGATGTCTCGAGGGGCGGTGTCGGCTATGTCACCGGTGTCGCGCCAGGTTTGTTCGGCGCTGTAGATGGTGAGAGACCTTTTCTGATCCTGCGTGAGGGTGTTGGGGTCCTGGCGGTGAAGCTGGGCATATTCGGCGTGGAGTGCTTCAAGCGGGCTTGGTTCGGACATGGGGCCTTCCCGACTCGCACGGCGTGCGATGTCGGATAGGTCATGCGCGGCGCAGGTGCAGCGGCGTTTCGGAGGATGTATTCCTGCACGGATCCGCCGGCGGGCAGGACCGGGCTACCGTCCCAGCACCGACCGGTCATCCGACCGGCGCGACACTCGGAGGTGCGCGAATGCCCGACCAAATGCCGCCCGAAGCAGGCGCTCAGACACCACACGAGGTCCTCAACGTGCGAACCACCACACCGGCCGTGACAGCCGTTGCCAATGACGTCGTGTGCCAGCCTGAACGAGGCAGCACGCTGCACGCCCCCTCCGCCGCCACCTCCGCCGGCGCGCTGGTGCACACCGAGCAGCGGTCGCCGTCATGCTGCTGATGACGTCTCTGATGGACGAGGTTTCCGGGCAGTTCCGCGTCTACACGGCGTCGGGGTCGACGTATTGGTTGGACCTGGACCGGTACGAGATGTGCCGGATACCGGTGCGGAATGATCCTGGGCGCGAGCATTCCCTGCGTCGGGACGGTGCCACCGTGCGAGTGCTGCGAGTCGTGGAGTGCACGGTGGGCCGTCGGATGCACCTGCTCATCGACCTCGCGGTCGAAGGCGTGGACGCGACGATTCGTCTGTCGACGCCGGTGGTGGCGATCGACCGCGATGATCCGGACCCCGAAGACGCCGGAGCAGGATCATGACCCCCGAACCATTGCCCTCCGCCGGTGAGCCAAACGCGATGAGCACCAATCAGACGCCCGCCGCGCAGTGCTCGACGATCTCGGTGGTCCGCCGGCTAGGCGCACACCAGCGAACCCCAGCGCCCACTGCGGAGTCCTCCCGATTTGGCGGCGGGTACATCAACGGCGGGATCATCCCACGCGTCAGGTGCACCCCATGATCGCGCCCGAATCGGTGCCACCACCCCCGGACCTGCGCACGGATGTCGACCCGCGTGAACGTGCGCACCGCCCTGTCCAGGATTTCTCGTCCACGCCCTACGCCGTGCCGTCACTGTCCACGGTTCGCCGAATCGGGGTCATGGGCGATCTCCACGGTGACCTCGAGCACGCGATGCAAGCGGTCCAGACTTTCGCTGACCGCGGGGTGACCTGTGTCATCCAGCTCGGCGATTGGGGCGTCCTCTGGCCGGGCACAAACTGGCAGATCGCATTACGCAAGATTTCACGTGCCCTCGCCCGCCACCAGATGGCCATGCTCTTCATCGACGGCAATCACGAGTACTTTCCGAAGCTCCTGGAGTTTCCGATCTCAGCAGACGGCATCCGGTGGATTTCCGCCAACATCGGTCACCTCCCCCGCGGGTATCGCACACAAATCGGTACGCAGTTCACCCTGGCTGCTCTGGGCGGCGCCAACAGCATCGACCGCCGGTTCCGCCAAGAGGGCGTGAGCTGGTGGCCCGAGGAACAAATCACAGCCGCCGACCTCCGCCAGCTCGGCTCAGACCATGCCGACGTACTCCTCGGCCATGAAGCACCGCTCATGGACGAGCACGCACTGGAGAAGAGCGCCCGCAACGCGGGTTACTTACCCGCCGATATCGCCTATGCGGCCGGCAGCCGGGTCATGTTTCGCCGGGCGGTCCTGCAAACTCGCCCGCGCTTGACTCTCGGAGGCCACTACCACCGCCACTACGACGAGACACTGTCGCTGCCGGGCCAGCCCCACCCCACCCGCGTGGTGGTGCTCGATATGAACGGGAAGCACAGGGTGAACCTCGCGATTCTCAACACCACCACCCTCGACCTGGAACTCCTCTACCGGAACGGCGCACCCGCCGAGCCCGACACCAACGCACCAGAAAGGACCGACAATGACCGACCGCAACGTTGAACCCGACCAGGTGAGCGAGCTCACCGGAGATGAGGGCGGGCTGTGGCGAGTGTCAACGCGCGACAGTGACCATTACTTTGATCTGGAACGGGGCACTGTCACCCGCGTCCCCGGCGCCAACGCCCCGCCGACCGTCAACGACCGAGCAAGGCCCTTGCGCACAATCACCGCCATCAAAGTCGGTCACCGAGGCCGGTGGACGATGCACACCGACGGGTGGGACGACGAGATCGACTTCTTCTGGGCGAACACGTCTCTGATCGCCGCGATTGAACGCATCAGCCGTGATGATTTCCCGGGAGCGGGCGGTGACCTGCCTGGGTGAGGTCGGGCCCACCCGGGTCCACCTCGTGATCTCTGGAGAGTCGCGCTGCCCCAATTGTGGGTTGCGATCATTCCAGTGTGCAGATCTGCCCAGTCGGGTGCGTGCCGGCCGCACGTGCGTCTGCGCCCGATGAAGGAAGACGGCGGGAGCGCCTATCTACCCCAGATCGATGCGAGGTACTGGACTCATATCGGAAATTTCGTACGCGCCGCGGTGGTGGACGCGGCACCCAGCACGGCCTACTCCGAGAGAGAACTGTATGCCGCTGCGACACCGCTGACCCTGTGGGCCTGGCAAACGGCCGCAATGCCCCTTGAACGTGACGTGATTTTCGCCATCTCCACGATCGAACGGTTCATCGGGGTTGGTCTTACGAATTATGGGAGCAAGGCAAGTCGGAACACCCTGCGATCCCGGCTCCTCAGGATCTCGGAAGCGCTACTCGACGCGCCGTTGGCGCCGCCCGTCCTGCGGCCGCTAGGCGGATCGGATCCGTCACCGCCGTACACCGCCCGAGACGTTGTCACCTTGAAGAGCTGGGCAATCGCCCAGACCACTCATGAACGCCGGTCGAACGCGGAGGCATTACTCGCCCTCGGTCTGGGCGCGGGACTGTCCGGGCGAGAGATCGTCAATCTTAGGATCGGGGACATCAACGCCGACGACCACGGCGTCCTCATCAGGGTACGTGGCGAGCGGTCTCGAGTGGTCCCCGTCTTGCGTGAATGGGAGCGAGCCTTGGCAGCTCGGGTCGATCCCGGTCAGACCGAGACCTGGGCATTCCGGGAGCAGCACGCCGGTGCCAACCGGAACCTGATCACGGACTTCGTCTCTCGGGCTGAAGGGAAGATCCGGCTGCAGGCCCGAAGAATGCACGCGACTTGGGTCGTGCAGCATCTGGAAGCCGGCACCCCGCTCATCCCGTTGATGCGAGCTGCCGGGCTGCAGTCTCCAGAGGCGCTGGACCGGTTCTTCAAGTTCGTGAGAGAACCGGACTCCGGGTACTACCGGAACGCGCTGCGAGATGCGGTCGCTACCCCGCGGTAACGCCTCAGCGCTGAACCGGACTCTCACCTGGAGCAGCGCGTCGTTCCCTCAGCTTGAGGTTGCGCTCCGCATTCACCAGATCTTCTACCCTGACGACCACGTCGCCTCGAAGGATCCGTCCCAGGCGGGTCTTGTCGATTCCGTTCGCCTTGGCATACGACGCGATCGTCGCACCGTCCGCTGCCAGAGCGGCGCGAACTTGCTGAGCATGCGCGTGCTGAAACTTGGCTGTTCCCAGTTGATCAAGCGCGCTTTCGGTCATCCCAGCGGGGCTGTCCCAGGTCACGGGGCGCGGTGTTCCGAAGTTCGTCGAGGGCGCACAGGAAGCTCTCGGAAGAAAACGCGGATCGGTCACCGTCACTCATGCTATCGGTTTTGGTGCCCTAATAGGGCACTTCGTCCTGGGATGGCCCGGATCCTCCGCATGTCAATTTGGTATGAGCATCCTCCAGCCCACATCCCCCACCACACGACCATCCCACAGCTCCCTGCCCACCTCTCGGCCCTGCACGGGCCAGGCATGAGCGCCGTCAGCCCGCCCGGAGTGCAGCGCGTCATCGACAACTATGTCGCCGAGATACCTGCCGCGCACTGGGCCGAAACCGAAGTTTTCGTCCGAAACAGCGTGACCGGCCTCGGGCTCCAGACTCGGGGTGTCGCTCGGAACTACCTTGCGGCAACCTCGAAGTTTGCACAGTGGCTTTGGCAGACAGCGGCTGCGGACCTCGACCCTGCAGTAGCGTTCCGCCCATCGCTTGTCCGTCGATTCGTGTGCGAGGTCATGCCAGACCACGGCGAAACCTACCGACAGCAGACGGCGCAACGCCTGAACACACTCGTTGCGCACTTCACCACCACCACGCCCGACCGCCAGACCCGGAAGGACCCGGCATCGGTTCGCCCCTACGCCAGCCGGGAGCTCGTAATCTTCCGAAGCTCCGCCGCTCGACGCACCAACGTCGATCGGCGGGCGAACGCCCACGTGCTACTCGCCCTCGGTGCCGGCGCGGGCCTGCGTGCCGAAGAAATCGCCCTATCCCGCGTCAGCGACGTCACGGCCGATGGTGAGGACCTTCTAGTCAGCGTGCACGGCAGGCACCCTCGCACGGTCCCCCTGCGTGTGGAGTGGCGACGCACATTGGTCACGGGCATCAACGACAGGGCGCCGGGCGACTGGCTCTTTTCTGGATACCGCCTGCCAGAATACCCGGCTCGGGTGATCCACCAATTCGGCATCGACGCCCCCGAGGAACACACCCCATCGGCAACGAGGCTCCGTGCCACCTGGCTAGTGGGCCAGCTCAACGCCGGGCTGCGACTGGACACCCTTCTCTACCTGGCCGGCCTGACGAGTCCCACCTCTCTTGCCCCCTACGTGCGGGCGATGACTCAGGAGGACCAAACCGGACTCCGCCGTCTCATCACCGGAGCGGTGGTCACTTCATGAGAGGCATCGCCGCTGCCCCTCTCACGATGACGGACGAGGAATCGGAGGGCAATGAATTCGAGCACCTCCTCGACGACTCGATCGGCACCACTTCGGGGCGGACGTCAAAATTCGACATCGACGATGTTCGCAGGACCGCCACGATGGTCGATGAATCCAAGACGGTTCAACACATCGTCGCCTGGCGTCGCGAGGATCGCGGGAACAATCACGCCGGCGGTCGTGTTCCGTTGGTCGATGACCGCACGGTCCTCGTCGTACTACTGCTCCTTGGACGCGAGCACGCTCCGCAGTCTGCCCGGGAGATGGGAAACCTGCTGCACCAGCGTCTGACCACTGAAGCGCGCACGTACTTGGGCCTGCCCGTCACACTGTCTGGCTCGCAGAAGGGACGCATTGAAGCAAGGCGCTGGTACAACGCGGCCTGGAACTCGTTCCATCGCCTTATCGCAACCATGGACCCATATCCCGACACGCAGCATTACCGGCTCCAGAGCCGAGCCGATCGCGAACGCGTCCTCCGCTTGCGCGATCACAGTCTCGTCGACCAGCGGCGCAAACGCCTCAACTGGTACAGCGACGCCTTCCTCGAGATGACCTTTCGCCTGCAGCCTCGTGACGTCCGACGCCATGTGAAACAGCGCGTGACGATTGGAATCGACCAAACAACGATTGCCGCAACCAGCCCCCGAGGTCGCGCCCCGATCGACCCCAAAACGGGCATGGAGCGCAGGTTCAACCCCAAGACGAAGAAGGAATACAAAGACAAACTCGTCATTGAAACTGACGCGGGGTGGAACGCCAAATCACCGGAGAAGCGAGATGGATCCGGTCCCGAGAATAGGAATGACACTGAATACGTCTGGGGCTGGGCTGGAAACGTCGCCGTACTTGTGCCGAACACTCGCAGCACCGAATCAGAGTTTGCCAACATCGCAATCGGTTACTCAATGAGCATGCCCGGTCATCACCTCGCCCGTGACACAGTAGCGGTTGCCCAATCAATCATCGATCGCGGATATACCCCGGGCACCATCGTCGCCGACCGCGAGTACTTCGCGAACCTACTTCCTGAAACACTGCACGTACCGATTAAGAAAATGGGCTTTGACGTCATCACCGACTATCAGGTGACGCGCATGGGGGTTCGCGGAGGAAAGGCCGGTGCCATCCAGGTCGAAGGGCGCCACTACTGCGCCGGTACAGGTAAGGATCTCCTCAACGCCTCGAACGATGCCGCCGCACACAGAATCGACGAAGAAACCTATCGGACTCGGCTCGAGGAACGGACAGCGTTCGAACTTCGTCGGAAAGAGCTGCCCGACGACCGCGGGCATGTCCCGATGATGTGCCCGGCCGCCGGACCCAATCCCGCCGTCACCTGCCCGATCCGAAAGATCCACCCCAAGGCACCCGATAAGGTCCGCCCGAGCGTCCAAGACAAGAATGTCCCTGAAGCCCCCGACCTAATTTGTACGCAAGGCACCGTCGACTTCGGCCCTACGGACGGCATCCGCGACGCCCAGCTCTTCCGCTACCAGTCGAAGGAGTGGAGCGATGCCTACCGCGTCGGCCGAAACACTGATGAAAGCTTCCACGCCTACGTGAAATCCAAAGGCCACGAGGCACTTGACGTTCCAGCGCGCCGACGGATCCGCGGTTTCGCCGCCCAGCAAGTACTGACGACGATCCTGCTCGTGTCCGCGAACATCCGGAAAATCATCAAGTTCCTCACTGACCGTGCCACACGGGCAGCGCAAGGCAAACCGACCGCCTCAACGGGCATGGGGCCAGTACGAGCAACCACTCGACGCCGGGACCGCGAAGGTCACTCCAACTACAAAGCGAAGTGGCCACTCAAGGTGCTCCCTGGCGCCCCGGACGGTTCGGAACTCGACCCGCCGCTCAGAACATAACCGCGCGCTGCAACCGGCCGTTCATCACTCCACCGCACGACTAGGACAAACCGCAGCGCCGAAAATCGGCCGCTCGGGCATACCTGGTCGTGCTTTGTCGTTTAATCGGCGCCCGCCAGCCGGCATGAGCGGGAAACCAGACGCTACCCGCTCCAGAAACGACGAATGGCCTCCGAAACCTCGGAGGCCATTCGTTTTGGGACCAGTTCTTGGAACAGAATCAATCAGTTCCAGGAACAACCCCGTGGCGGTACCGGTGGGATTTGAACCCACGGTGGAGTCTCCCCCACACAACTTTTCGAGAGTTGCACCTTCGGCCGCTCGGACACGGTACCGAGAGCGATTGTAGTTGAGAGGAGGGGTCCGGCGCCAATCCGGGCAATTGTCAGAGGCCGGCGGTACTCTCGCGGGGTGACAAACGACAGTTCCACTCCCCGCACTCTTGCCCTCGCCGCCGGCGCCCTGGCCACCACCGCCGGCATCACAGCGGTGGCGGTCGCCAACTACAGGCGCTTCAAGCTGCACCTGGCCGCCAACGCCGCCGAGCTCAACGAGACCTTGCCGATCAATTCGCTCTGGTGGCGCACCCACGCCAAGGAGAAGGGCGACCTGCTTTACGTGGCCATCGGTGACAGTGCCGCGCAGGGCATCGGCGCCAGCGCGCCCAACCGTGGTTATGTCGGCATCCTGGCCGACCACATCCGTCTGGCCACAGGCCGCACCCTGCGGGTGATCAACCTCAGTGTCTCAGGGGCCACCGTGGAGCTGGCCGTGCGCGACCAGCTGCCGCGGTTCGCCAAGCTGCAGCCCGACTTCGTCACCGTCGCCATCGGCGCCAACGACATCGCCCAGTGGGATGCGGAACGCTTCGAATCCGGCATTCGCACAGTGTTCGCGGCCCTGCCGCCGCACGCGCTCGTGGCCGACCTGCCGTGCTTCCACCTGCCCCACAACGAACGCAAGGTGGCCGTGGCCAACCAGATCGTGCGCGACGTGGCCGCCGAGCACGGCCTCACCGTCGTGCCGCTGCACGCCACCACCAAACGACAGGGCTGGCGGAGCGTGCTGACGCAGGTGGCCAACGATATGTTCCACCCGAACGACCGCGGCTACCGCACCTGGGCGGAGGCCTTTCTGCCCCTGCTCAGCTCGGCCGTGGCCCGACGGGTCCCCCAGGAGGCCCTGACCGAGTGAGGCGTGTCGGCGGCCGCGGCTAGGCTCGCAGCATGGCTAAACCCGTCTCCAACTTCCGCTGCACCGAGTGTGGTTGGACCACCCTGAAATGGGCGGGCCGCTGCGGCGAATGCCAGCAATGGGGCACCGTGGTGGAAACCGCGGAGAAGACTGGCATCAGCCGGTCGGTCGCTCCCTCCGTTGTGAGCGGCACCGGCGTAGCCCGGCCGATCACCCACGTCGACACGACGGCGGTAGCGCACTGGCCCACCGGCATCAACGAGTTCGACAGGGTCCTCGGCGGCGGCATCGTGCCCGGCTCGGTGATCCTGCTTAGCGGCGAGCCCGGGGTGGGCAAGTCCACCCTGCTGCTCGAGGTGGCGTCCAAGGCGGCCGTAGCCAAGTCCCGGGTGCTCTACGTCAGTGCCGAGGAATCGGTGGCGCAGGTGCGCCTGCGCGCCGAACGCACCGGGGCACTGCAGCCGGAACTCTTCATCGCCGCCGAGACCGATCTGGCCACCATCCTCGGCCAGATCGACGCGGTCAAACCCGATTTGGTGATCATCGACTCCGTGCAGACGGTGTCCAGTTCCCTCAACGACGGCCAGGCCGGGCAGCCCGGCCAGGTGCGCGAGGTGGCGTCCACCCTCATCCGGCTCGCCAAGGACCGCAACCTGCCCGTGCTGCTGGTGGGGCACGTCACCAAGGACGGCACCATTGCCGGCCCGCGGCTGCTGGAACACCTGGTGGATGTGGTTTGTCAGTTCGAGGGCGACAGGCATACTGCGCTGCGGTTCGTGCGGGCCCTCAAGAACCGCTTCGGCTCCACCGACGAAGTGGGCTGTTTTGAAATGACCGGTGACGGCATCAGCGAGGTCGCTGACCCGAGCGGGCTGTTCCTCAGCCGCGGCACCGCCGCGGTCTCCGGCACCTGTGTGACCGTGGCGATGGAGGGACGTCGCGCCCTGCCGGTGGAGGTGCAGGCGCTCGTGATCGACACCGCCATGCCCAACCCGCGCCGGGTGACCAACGGCGTGGACGGCTCCCGCGTGGCGATGCTGCTGGCGGTGCTGGAGAAGCGGGCGGGCTATCCGCTCTCGAAAAAGGACGTGTACGTTTCCACGGTGGGCGGGGTACGGCTGGTGGAACCGGCCGCGGACCTGGCCATCGCGATCGCGGTCGCATCGGCGCTCAAGGACGAACCCATAGCGCACACCGTGGTGGCGTTTGGCGAGATCAGCCTGGCCGGTGAGATCCGTCCGGTGTCCGCGGCCAAGCAGCGCGCCGCCGAGGCCGCCCGGATGGGCTTCAGCACCCGTATCGACGCGTCCAGCAGCACCGTGCAGACCGCGGTGAACCGGGCGCTGGGCACGGGTGTTTCCCGGCGGGACGCCGAGCTGGACGACGCGTTCCGGTAGCGGGTCGGGTCAGTCCGTCGACGGCTCGATCGGTCCGAGTGCGCGCAGCAGGTCAGCCGGAGCCGCCTGCATCACGGCGGGGCCGGCCACGTCGAAGAAGACCATCTCCAGCGTCTCGCTGTGCACGGTGAGGAACTCCCGCAGCCACTGCCCGTCGGCCACCATCACCTGCGGATCGACCTCGTCGGGGATCATCCGGGCGTAGTTCTCGCCGGAGGAGAAGAGCAGCAGGGTGCGCTTGTCGCTGCCCTCCCGACCGAACACCCGCACCTGCTCGGCGGAGCCCTTGACCACGAGCAACGGCGCGATCACTACATCGTTGCGGAGCGCGTACGCCACCGCCGCGACATCCTGCTTGGCCAGGGCGCTGGCCAGGGCATCCGATCGGGTATCTGAAGTCGCGTCTGTCACGTGCTCCATTCAATCATTCACGGCCGGAGCGGGGCCACTCGAGGCCTCAGCCCGGAGCGAACACCGCGGGCTGGCGGTCAGTTGAGCAGGAACTGGGTGGGGCCGGCCGATTCGACGCCGCCCACGCTCACAGAGAGGTAGTACGACGCGCCCTCGCCGGGCACGGGCTCCCGGTCGATGATCTCGCAGGTCTCCGGGCTGGAGCGGGTACGGTCCCAGGTGAGCGGCGTCTTGGTGCTCACCGCGACGCCTGGCTGCAGGGTGACCTCGGCGTCTGCCGGGTCGGACTGGCAGTCGGTGGAGGACCAGTACACGTCGGCGCCGCTGGTGATCGTGAACACCTGCGTGGCGGTGCCGGCGTTCAGGGTGCAGGGTGTGCTGCCGGTGTTGGTCACGCTCAGGGAGAGCTCGGGTTCGTCGCCCGCGTCGTAGGCGTCCTGGTCGGTGATCGCCTCGACCTGCACGGCCGCCGGGTCGCACGCCGCCCCGGCGGCGCCGGGGGCGGCCGGGTCGGCGGTAATTGCCGGATCGGCCGCGTTTCCGGTCGGCGTCGGCGCCGCCGTCGATGCCGGGTCACTGCCGCCGCCGGGGCGCACGACGATCAGGATGACGATCAGGAGCACGGCGAGCACACCGAGGCCGACCACCAAACGACGGCGCCGGTAGACGGTGCTGGCCTGGGGGCCGACGGGATGCTTGATCGTCGACATGGTCCAAGGCTAGCGAGGTCTACCGGCGCCGCCGGTAATGCTCTGCGTGTCGGTTACGAATCCATCGAAACCCGGCGACGACTCACCAGAACCGCACCGAGCAGCAGCATCAGCGCGCCGCCGGCCAGCCACGGGCTGGCGTCCAGTCCGGTCTGGGCGAGTGTCGCGGCCGGGGTGACGCCGGTGACGGTGATCTCGGTCCAGCCGATCACGGCGCCCGCGGCATCCTGCACGATGATGCTGTGCGTACCGGCGGCGAGACCGGCCGGCACCACCGCGGCGACGGTGCCCGCGGCGCTGACCCGCTGCCAGCCGCCCAGGTTGATCGGCGTGGAGCGAACCCAGACGGAGACGTACTGACCGGCGAACGCGGTTCCGACGCCGATGGTGAGCTTGTCACCGGCGGCCACCGTGGAGTCATTGACCGTGATCTTGTTCTGCAGGGCCTTGGTCAGAGCGGACTCCGCCGCGGCCGTCGGTGCGCTCGTGGGAGCGGACGATCCGGTCTGGGGAAGCTCGGTGGGGGCGGGGGTCGGAGCCGTCGTCGGAACCGGGGTCGGAGCCGTCGTCGGCACCGGGGTCGGCTCGGTCGTCGGCACCGGGGTCGGCTCGGTCGTCGGCACCGGGGTCGGCTCGGTCGTCGGGACCGGGGTCGGCTCGGGCGTCGGGACCGGGGTCGGCTCCGTCACCGGAACGGTGACGGCCAGGGGCACCCGCACCGTGGTGCCGGATTCCTTGGCCATGAGGGTGATCTCACTGGCGGCCGCGGCGTCGGTGGGCACTGTGACGGTGACCGTTGCGGCGCCGGTGGCGTCGACGGATGCCGGAGCGAAGACCGTCTTGCTGCCAGCCCAGGTGACGGCGAGTTCGGTGTTCTTCGGGGCACCTGTGGAGGTCAGGTTGAGCTGCGACACGGTGAAGCTCACGGTGTCACCGGGCTTGACCGCCGTGCTCGGCACCCCGGTCACGGAAGCCTGGTTGGCGGCGAATGACGGCGACAGCGGGCTGTTGGCCGTGATGTAGGACATCCAGGCGTCGCGGTCGACGAGGGCAGAGTCGGTGGTGCCGGTGCCCTCGGTGAAGACGCGGAAGTTGTCTCCACCGGTGAGCAGGAAGTTGAACGAGCCGATGGTGTAGCCGGCGGCCGGGTCGATGGGCTTCCCGTCGACCCAGATGCCGGTGATCCGGTCGCTCTCTGGACGGGTCGCGTCGAACGTGTAGTTCACATTGTCAGAGAGACCCAGCTGCAGGTAGGGGCGGCTGGGCACGGCGCCCTTGCTGTCGCGCTGCCACTGCTGTTCCAGGGCGATCTTGAACTGGGCTCCGGTGAGGGTGGTGGTCCACAGGTTGTTCGCGAACGGCAGAACGGCGTTTGCTTCCGAGACGCTCACGTCGGTGTCCGGTGTGGTCAGGAGGTCCTTGCGCAGTCCACCGGGGTTGACGACACCGATATCAGCGCCGCCCTTCTTCTCGTCGGACAAAGTCGCGAGCAGTGCGTTGGCCACCAAGGTGCCCATGGTCGACGGGGCGGCCCGGTCCTCGACAACGGGGGTCGCTCCGCCGATGGAGGCGCGGGTGATCGGCGCAGAGATGGTGCCGACACTCACGCTGCCTGTGACGGCCGCCTTGGCGATGGCCGCGTCGGTGATGTTCTTGACGGTGGCGACCCTGGGGAATGCGCTGACCAGAGCGGCGTCGGCGGCCGTGCTGCGCTTGACGTTCTGGTTCGTGACCGTGGTGGTGGCCCCAGTGACGGTGTCGTAACTGAGCACAACTTGGCCGATGTTCTCACCATAGTTACCGGTCTGCAGCACCGGGCGGGTCACGCCCGTCGCGGCACCGGGGACCTGGGCGTTCCAGGCGTACAGCTTGTGGGTGTGGCCGGTGAAGATGGCGTCCACCGCCGCTGAGGTCTTCGTGACGATCTTGGCGAAGGCGCTGCCGGTGAGGGCCAGCTCCTGCTCGAGGGTGGCGTTCTCCACGGTGCCGGCACCGGCGCCCTCGTGGTACTCGGCGATGATGACGTCGGCCTCGCCGTTGGCATCGTCGCCGTCGGTGAGCTGGCCGGCGACCCGGTTGACCGCGTCGACAGGGTCACCGAAGCTGACGGATGCGATGCCGTTGGGCGAGACCAGGGTGGGGGTTTCCTCGGTCACGGTACCGATCACTGCAACAGTGACGCCCTGCACCTCGCGGAGCGCGTACTCCTGGAGAGCGGGCGTCTGGGTGCCCACCTTGTAGACGTTGGCACCGAGGTAGTCGAAGTTGGCTTTCTCCGAGACCCGACCGGTGAGGTCGTCCATGCCCTGGTCGAATTCGTGGTTGCCGACCGCGGAGGCTGACAGCTCGAGGGCGTTCAGTACGTCCAAGGTCGGGGTGTCCTGCTGCGACGCCGACTCGTAGGGCGAGGCGCCGATGTTGTCTCCGTCGGAGAGGAACAGGGTGCTCTCGGGGTGCTGGGCGCGCAGGGTCTCCACGGTCCCGGCAAATTTCACGGTGTTGGCATCGATTCGCCCGTGGAAGTCGTTGATGTTCAGCAGGTTCAGCTGCACCGGGAGCGGGGCCGCGACGGCCGGGACGGCAACGACGGGCGCGCCCACCAGGCACGCTCCGATCACTGCAGCGAAGGCCAGCCGGAGCGGGCGGGACGGGTTGAGCGACATTGTTCTCCTCGAAAGTGGTGCCGTGGGGTGACGGGGATGCAGATGAAGGGCCGGTGTGGCGCGCGTGAAAATCGGCGACAACAGCGGACGGACTGACTGTGGGGGCAGCCTAACGACGCCGGATGTCCGGCGGGTTACGGCGAGGCAACGTGCTCAGATGAGCACAGGAGGGCAGACGAGGCCAACTTCTGAGCGGTGGGGAGCGGGCGTCCCCCGGCTGGGGGATGCCCGCTTGCGCCGGCCGGTTAGGCGCTCGGCAGGGTGGAGCGGCGACGACGGGCGAGCAGCGCGCCGAGCAGCAGCAGGAGCAGGGCCCCGGCCAGCAGTGGGGCGCTCTCCACACCCGTGCTGGCGAGGGTGCCGGCCGCCGCAGAACCGGGGGCGACGATCGTGATCTCGGTCCAGCCGATGACCGCGCCCGCTGCATCCTGCAGGATGATGCGGTGCGTGCCAGCGGCCAGGTCCGTCGGCAGCGCCGTGGTCACGGTGCCCGCAGCGCTGACCTGCAGCCAGCCACCCAGGTTGACCGGGGTGGAGCGCACCCAGGCCGACACGAAGTCACCGGTATACGCGGCACCGGCCGTGATGGTGATCGCCGAGCCGGCCGAGTAGCGCGACGCGTTGGTGCTGATCTTGTCGCGCAGGGCGGCGGTGAGGGCACTCTCCGGCGCCGCGGTCGGGGCAAGCGTCGGTGCGGTGGCTGCTGGGACCGTGGGCGTCGACGTGGGTTCGGTCGTCGGGACAGGGGTCGGCGCCGTGGTGGGAACCGGGGTGGGCTCGGTCGTCGGGACCGGGGTGGGCTCCGTCGGACTGGCCAAGTTCAGGCCCAGGATCGCCGGGTCGTGGTCCGAGGACCTGAAGGCGTCTGCGACATAGAAGTCGGTCACGTTGTTGTTGTACCGGCTGTATTCCAGCGCCACGGATTCGACCGAGTTGATGTTCCAGACGTCCACATCGGTCACGACGGCATCCGCTTCGGGGGAAGCGAAGACGTGGTCGAGCGAACCGACCGACCCGCCGAACGCGTAGGTGTATTCGCCGCTCTTCGCTTCCTGGTTCAGGTAGCCGGCGTCGGTGATCACCTTGATCGGGTCTTCTTGGTCGTAGGCGTTGAAGTCGCCGGTGAGAAACACCCTGTCGATGCCGGACTGAGCCGAAATCGTGTCGGCGAACGCGACAAGCGCGGTCGCCTGGTTGACGCGGGAGGCGTTCGAGGCGCCCTGACCGTCGCCCATGTCGGCGTCCACGCCGGTGCCCGACCCCTTGGACTTGAAGTGGTTGACGATCGTGAGGAAGCGGCTGTCGGTATCGCCGACCAGCTGGAAGGCCTGGGCGAGCGGCTGGCGGGCGTTGCTGAACGCGGCGGATCCGGTGAGGATCGTGGATCCGCCCACGGTTTCGACAGCTGCCTTCTGGTAGATGAAGGCGGTGCGGATGACGTCTTCGTTGGCCGGCAGCGCGGCCGGGGACGGCACGAACGCCCAGGCATCCTGGCCGAGGTCGGCGTTCAACGCGGCGACCAGGGTGGCCAGGGCGGTGTCCCGGTTGGCGCCGAAGACTGCCGAGTTCTCGATTTCTTCGAGTGAGATGACCTGCGCGTCGAGGGCGTTGATGGCCGCGACAATCTTGGCCTGCTGGCGCAGGAAGTTCGCCTGGTCCGCCGCGCCGCGGGCGTCGCATCCGCCGCTGACGGTGATCTTGGCGCCGGCACGGTCGGTGTAGTACTGGCACCCGGTGAGGGTGTCGCCGGTGGTGGAGAAGTAGTTCAGCACGTTGAAGGTGCCCAGGCGGATGTCGCCGCCCACCTTCTCCGGCGCCGAGCTGCGGGTGTTCTCGAAGGTGGCCGGCTGCACGATGGCGGCGTTGGCGGGCACCAAGGCTGTTGTCGGCTGCAGCTTCCAGGCGCTGTTGCGATAGTCCAGGATCGTCGGCTTGGTGAAGGTGACCGGGGCGCCGATGCGTACCGGGGCGGTTGTGGAGAGGTACGGAACCGGCAGGCCCTTGTTGGACGAGCTGAGGTAGTTGGTGCTCGCGCCGTCGTCGAGGGTGACTGCCCGCGCCGCGTTGGCAGCGATGGCGGCCGTGTAACCGGCACTGCCGGGGCGGTCGGTGACGGTGGGGTTGACCAGGGGCGTCGTGCCGGCGGCGAGGCCGATTTCGGCGTACTGGTTAGTGGTGTAGTTGTTCGTCACCGTGAACGCACCAGCGGGGGCGACGAGCATGCCCTCCAGGCGTTCGCGGTCTGCGTCAGCTGCCGGGAGCCGGAGTTCGGCGGCGACCGGGGCGGTGATGCCGGCGCCGTCGAGCCGGGTGATGTCGCCGAGAGCGTTGATGGTCAGCTGGGTGAGTCCGTAGTACTCGCTGACGGCGCCCGTGACGCTCACGTAGTCGCCGACAGCAACGTCGACGCCGAGGGTCTTGGTGTAGACGAAGATGCCGTGCGAGGCGGGATTGTTGGCACCATCGGTGCCGGGGGTCTGCAGGTAGAAGCCGGCGAAGCCGCCGGTGGGGTAGGCGGCGGTGACGACGCCGACGGTCTTCACGGTGCTACCGGCCAGCGGGCTGGCATCCGCGGTGCCCTGGATGGCGCTGATCGCGGTGGTGTCGGTGGGCGGGGCCGTCGTCGGGGTCGGGGTGGGCGTGACGACGGGCGGGTCGGTCGGGGCCGGTGTGGGTGTTCCGCCGGTCGGGCCGGCCGAATTGGTGGGGGTGATCGTGGCCGACAGGGTGATGTCTGCGGCGTTGTTGTCGGTGTCGGCGGCGACGCTGCGGTTGAGCGACTTGACGTCGGTGTTGGAGCTCGGCGCCGGCGCGACGGCGCCTTCGAAGGTGAGGGAGGCGCCGTAGCCGACCAGGTCGATCACGTTCGGGTTACCGGCGGCGTTGCCGGACTCGAGGCTGAGCGGCGTGGTGGAGTTGGCGAGGATCAGGGTGCCGGTGGTGCCGCTGGGGTTGAGGGTGGAGACCTGGTCGGGGGTGGGCAGGGCCGCACCGTTCGCGCCGTTCGCATTCGACCCGCCGGAGACGAGATAGTACCCCTTGGCCGGGATCGTTCCGGTCAGAGCGACGGCCGCCGGGCTGTCGGTGACGACGCCGGTGGCCTTGCGGTACTGCAGCGACCAGGCGGAGAGGTCGATGGCGGTGTTGGTGGGGTTGTACAGCTCGACGAACTTGGCCGAGAACGCCGCGCCGGCGCTGCCGCCGCTGAGGTAGGCCTCGTTGATGACGACGCCGGTGCCGGCGGTGTTGGCCTGGGCGGGGAACGCGACGACCGGGGCGACGGCGAGGCACGCTCCGATCAGCGAAGCGAGGGCCAGCCGAAGCGGGCGGGGCGGGGCGAGCGACATGGAGTCTCCTGGGTGGGTGCGATGAACGGTCTGGCGGAACAGAGAGCAGGGCAGGGCAGGGCGCAGGGCAAGGCGCGGTGGAGCTCGGGTTTCTGGCACGCCGAACGAGCCGGTAGGCGCGCAACGAACCCCGCAGGGCGGGCGGCGCACAAACCGTGCGGGTCGGCCGGAGTGCTTCGGGGGGCAGCCTAACGACCGACTATGTCCGGTTGGTTACGGCGCAGACAACATGCTCAGATGAGCAGAGAAATGCCGACGGCGCCCACATCTGAGCGGGCCGGGGGGACTCAGGCCAGGCGCTTGAGCATTCGGGTGTTGCCGAGGGTGTTCGGCTTGACGCGGGCGAGGTCGAGGAACTCCGCGACGCCCTCGTCCGGGGAGCGCACCAGCTCGGCATAGATGGCGGGGTCCACGGTTTCGGTGCCCATGTCGACGAACCCGTGCCGGGTGAAGAAGTCCACCTCGAAGGTGAGGCAGAACAGGCGCGTCAGGCCCAGTTCCCGGGCGTCCGCCTCCAGTCGGCCGATGAGCGCGTGCCCGATACCGCGCCCGAGCCAGTCCTCCGACACGGCGAGAGTGCGCACCTCGCCGAGGTCCTCCCACATCACGTGCAGGGCGCCGCAGCCGACGAGGTTTCCCTCGAGGTCCTCGACCACCCGGAACTCCTGCACGGCCTCATAGAAGACGACGCGGTCCTTGCCGAGCAGGATGCGTTGCTGCACGAGAGGTTCGACGAGCGCCTGGATGCGCGGCACGTCGCGGGTCTGCGCCCGGCGCACGATGAACTCCTGGTGTGTCACGTCCGCCCGCTCCCCTGGCCGCCAGCCGCGACCGATTCTGTTGTGTCGGAAGGTCAAGTCTAGGGGCGGACGACAAACGGCCCGGCGGATGTCCGCCGGGCCGTTCGTGTGGAGCTGTTGTGCCTATTCGCTGGTGATGGCCAGATCGGGCGTGCCCGGTCCGGTTCCGACAGCCGCGGCGGTATTGATGCCCACCGAGACGGCCTCGTTGCGGTTCGTCGTGGTGAACACGTACTCCCCGTCGACGAAGTCCACGTGCACGTGGTCGCCGGCGTTCAGTTCGCCGTGCAGGATCTTCTCGCTCAGGCGGTCCTCCACCTCACGCTGGATCGCGCGACGCAGCGGCCGGGCGCCCAGGGCGGGGTCGAAGCCGACCTCGATGAGATGCTCCTTCACCGCGAGGGTGAGGTCGATGGTCATGTCGCGGTCGAGCAGCCGGTCGCCCAGGCGCTTGATGAACAGGTCCACGATCTGCAGCAGTTCGGGCTTGGACAGCTGCGGGAAGACGATGATCTCGTCGACGCGGTTGAGGAACTCGGGCTTGAAGTGCTTCTTCAGTTCCTCGTTCACCTTTCCGCGCATCCGGTCGTAGCTGGTGGCCGTGTCGCCCTCGAGCTGGAAACCGACGGGCGAGCCGCTGATGTCCCTGGTGCCGAGGTTGGTGGTCATGATGATGACGGTGTTCTTGAAGTCGATCACGCGACCCTGGCCATCCGTCAACCGGCCCTCTTCCAGAATCTGGAGGAGCGAGTTGAAGATGTCGGGGTGAGCCTTCTCGATCTCGTCGAACAGCACAACGGAGAAGGGCTTCCGGCGCACCTTCTCGGTGAGCTGGCCACCCTCTTCGAAGCCGACGAACCCGGGAGGAGCACCGAACAGGCGCGAGACCGTGTGCTTCTCGCCGTACTCGCTCATGTCGAGCGAGATCATGGCGGCCTCGTCGTCGAAGAGGAACTCCGCGAGCGCCTTGGCCAGCTCGGTCTTGCCGACACCGGTGGGGCCGGCGAAGATGAACGAACCGCTCGGACGCTTCGGGTCCTTGAGTCCCGCACGGGTGCGACGGATGGTCTTGGCGAGTGCCGAGATGGCCTCTTCCTGACCGATGACCCGCTGGTGCAGTGCCTTCTCCATGAAGACCAGCCGCGAGGACTCTTCTTCAGTGAGCTTGAAGACGGGGATGCCGGTGGCCTGGGCCAGGACCTCGGCGATCAGGCCCTCGTCGACGACCGCGGTGGTCTTGACGTCGCCGGATTTCCACTTCTTCTCCAGACGCAGACGCTCGCCGAGGAGGTTCTTCTCCTCGTCGCGCAGGCCCGCGGCCTTCTCGAAGTCCTGGTCCTCGATCGCGGTTTCCTTGGCGGCACGCACCACGGCGATCTTCTCATCGAATTCGCGCAGCTCCGGCGGGCTGGACAGGATCGACAGGCGCAGGCGTGCGCCGGCCTCGTCGATCAGGTCGATGGCCTTGTCCGGCAGGAAGCGGTCCGAGACGTACCGGTCGGCGAGGTTCGCCGCGGCCACGAGGGCGCCGTCGGTGATGGACACCTTGTGGTGCGCCTCGTACCGGTCGCGCAGCCCCTTGAGGATGTTGATGGTGTGCGGCAGCGACGGCTCGTTCACCTGGATGGGCTGGAAGCGGCGCTCGAGCGCGGCATCCTTCTCGAAGTGCTTGCGGTATTCATCCAGCGTGGTGGCGCCGATGGTCTGCAGTTCACCGCGGGCCAGCAGGGGCTTGAGGATCGACGCCGCGTCGATGGCGCCTTCGGCGGCACCGGCTCCGACGAGGGTGTGGATCTCGTCGATGAACACGATGATGTCGCCGCGGGTGCGGATCTCCTTGGTGACCTTCTTCAGGCGTTCCTCGAAGTCACCGCGGTAGCGGCTGCCGGCGATGAGCGAGCCGAGGTCGAGCGAGTAGAGCTGTTTGTCCTTCAGCGTCTCGGGCACATCGCCCTTGACGATCGCCTGGGCGAGGCCCTCGACGACGGCGGTCTTGCCGACGCCGGGTTCACCGATGAGCACGGGGTTGTTCTTGGAGCGGCGGGAGAGGATCTGCATGACCCGCTCGATCTCCTTCTCGCGCCCGATGACGGGGTCGAGTTTGTTGTCGCGCGCCGCCTGGGTGAGGTTGCGCCCGAACTGGTCGAGAATCTGGCTGCCCGCGGGGTTGGCCGCGGTCTCGTTCGCACCCACCTGCACCTGCTCCTTCCCCTGGTAGCCGGAAAGGAGCTGGATGACCTGCTGGCGCACCCGGTTGAGGTCGGCGCCGAGCTTGACCAGCACCTGGGCGGCCACGCCCTCGCCCTCGCGGATGAGCCCGAGCAGGATGTGCTCGGTTCCGATGTAGTTATGGCCAAGCTGCAACGCTTCGCGCAGGCTCAGCTCGAGGACCTTCTTGGCGCGCGGCGTGAACGGAATGTGCCCGGTCGGCTGCTGCTGACCCTGGCCGATGATGTCCTGCACCTGTTCGCGCACGGCATCCAGCGAGATGCCGAGGCTCTCCAGGGCCTTGGCGGCCACGCCTTCACCCTCGTGGATGAGCCCGAGCAGAATGTGCTCGGTTCCGATGTAGTTGTGGTTGAGCATCTTGGCCTCTTCCTGGGCCAGGACGACGACACGACGAGCTCGGTCGGTAAATCTCTCAAACATATGAACACTCCCTTGGCGCCAGGGCGGTTATGGCACCGATACAAAGAGAGTAACCAGCGGATGCCCGGATGCGTGCCTCTGTTCGCCATGGGCGTGACACATGTGACTCCCGCGCTCGCCTCCGTCTCCTGCAGCACCGGCGGTTCCGCGGCATTTTCCCCGACCTGCCCCCGTTCGGACGAGTTGCGCCGGCGCACCGGAGCAGGTGGACCGCAGCGGGGCAGCTCGACTGAGGCCCTTGCTCAGCACAACGAAAAACGATATGGTCATGATCGGTATTCATATCGATAATCGTTAGGAGCATCTCGTGATGAAAACAGCCCAGGCCGAGAGGGCGCAACGCACGTCCCGGCTGGAACACCGGCTCGGCAGGGTTCTCACCTGGCTGGTACTGATCGGGGCCGTGCTCTCGGGGCTTCTGGCGACCGGCATCGGCGCCGTCACCCTGGTCCGGCAGCTCCTCACCGACAGGTTCGTCGTCACACTCTTCGCGGATGCTCCCCTGCCGTCGGCAGCGTCAACCGGCACCGCGCAGATCCACGGCGGCAGTTTCGACACGGCCGAGGTCACCGTCACCGGGCTCAGCGCACTGCCCAGGTTTCTGCTCACACTGGAGGGCTCCACCGCGTTGGCCACGGCGCTGCTGGTCTCGGCGACGGTCTTCTATTTCTGCTGGAGCGTACTGCGCCGCCGCCCGTTCAACCGTCCGGTCTTCTGGCTGGTCGCCCTGGTCGGCTACGCACTGCTGCTGGGCACCGTGCTGGGGCAGGGCTTCGGCGGGCTGGGCCGCATGATCGCCGCGGGCGAGCTGAACGGCGACGCCCCCGACGGCTTCTGGCCACAGGCCACCCTCGTCGACCTCGCACCCGCCGGCACCGGACTCGTGCTCCTCGTCGCCGCCGCCGCCATTTCCCTCGGCCAGCGTCTGCAACGCGAGACCGACGGACTCGTCTAGTGGCGCCCGCCGCCGACGACGAGGCCACGGGCATCCACTGCCGGCTCGACGCGCTGCTCATCGAGCGCGGGATGACACTCACCAGGCTCAGCGAGCTTGTCGGAGTCAGCGTGGTCAACCTGTCGGTCCTCAAGAACGACCGGGCCAGGGCCATCCGGTATTCGACCCTGGCCGCGGTCTGCGCCGCCCTGGACTGCGAGGTCGGCGACCTGCTCGTGCGCGCCGACTGAGTCAGGCCAGCAGCGTGAGGCCCTTGCGAGGGCACCGGACTGCGCAAATACTGTGAGCACTCAGGCTCCACGATTTTGCGACCTGCACCCGCAGGCGAAAGGCGGCGGCACATGGACGGCTCCTCGAACCTCGCCAAACCGGCTCGCACGAACGGCCGCGCCGACCCCGCCGCCGAGATCGCCCGGCTCTCCGCCGAGAACGCTCGGCTGCGCGGACAGCTCGGCCCGGCCGCCGAACACCGAGCGTCCGCCAGGTGGCGGGCGTTTTTTGCGGCGCTGCTGATCACGATCGGGGTGCTCCTGGCCCCGGTGAGCGTGGTGGCCTATTGGACCAAGGGCTACATCAATGACACCGACAGGTTCGTCGCCTCGCTCGCCCCGCTCGCGGACGACCCCGCGGTGCAGGCGTACCTGGTTGACGAGATCGTCGCGGTGGTCAACGAGAACGTCGACATCAACACCATCACCAGCGATCTCTTCACCGGGCTGGAGAGCCTCGACCTGCCGCAGGCCGCCAAAGACGCCCTGGCGCTGCTCGAGACACCCGCCGCGCAGGGGGTCCAGCAGCTGATCGAGTCCGCAGCCACCAATATCGTCGCCTCGGATGCCTTCGCCGAGCTGTGGGAACAGGCGCTGCGCACCAGCCAGACCCAGGTCATCGCGGCGCTGGAGGGTGACACCTCCACGGCGCTGGTGATCAGCGACACCGGCGAACTCGGCATCCAGCTCGGGCCGATCATCGCAGAAGTGAAGAAGGAACTGGTCGACCGGGGCTTCTCGTTGGCGACGAACATCCCCGAGGTCGATCGCACCATCGTGGTGGCCCAGTCCGACTCGTTGGTGCAGGCGCGCACCGGGTATCAGCTGCTGAACGTGCTCGGTTTCGTCCTGCCGCTGGTGAGCCTAGGCCTGATCGTCCTCGGCGTGCTGGTGGCCAAACGACGCTCCCGCACCATGATCTGGGCCGGACTCACCCTGGCCCTGGCCATGGCCGTGCTCGCCGCCGGGATCGCGGTGGGGCGGATCCTCTTCATCAGCGCGCTGTCGCCCACGTACCTCCCCAACAACGTGGCCCAGGCGCTGTATGACGCCGTGGTGCCGTTCATCAACACCACGGCCCTGTCGGTAGGGCTCGTCGGCTTCACCGTGGCCGTGGTGGCGTACCTGGCCGGGCCGTTCCGTGGGTCGACGATCGTGCGGCGGGCCACCATCGGCACCAGCGCCCGGCTCCGGGCGGCGGCGGCGAACGCCGGGGTCACGACGGGCAGCTTCGGGGACTTCCTCTATCACTACCGGCGCCTGGCCCACGTGCTGATCGGGCTTGCTGCAGCCGCGGTCGCGATCTTCTGGCGCCCGCTTGCTGTACCGGTGATCATGTGGACGGCGGTCCTGGCGCTGATTGCCGTTCTGCTCGTCGAGTTGCTGCAGCGGCCGCCGGTCGCGCCCGGGATTCCAACGGTCCCCGGGACGAGGCCGGACACGCCCCCGGGGCCGCAGGAACCGACGGCCGCGGCCGGCACCGAACCGGTCAACCCCACCCTCCCGTTGCCGCCGGCAGACCCCGACGATCTGCGCGGGCAGACCGGCCCGACCGAGCCCCTCGAACCGCTACGCACCCCGGCACGCCCGGAATAAGCTCACAGTGTGAGCAACCTCGAAACCGAACCGGTCGAACTCGTCTGTGACCCCAGCACGACCACCGAGGTGGATATTGTCATCCTGCAGCCCCGGGATGTTCCCCTGGGCGGTCTGCGGGCGATGGGCGTGCGTCGCACTCTCCCCCAGCGCGCGAGAAGCCTGATCGGCGCCTGGTGCTTCGTCGATCACTACGGCCCGGACGACGTGTCGGTCACCGGCGGGATGGTGGTGCCGCCGCATCCGCACACCGGGTTGCAGACGGCGAGCTGGCTGTTCGCCGGCGAGGTCGAGCACCGTGACAGCGTCGGCAGCCTCGCCCTGGTCCGGCCGGGCGAGCTGAACCTGATGACCGCGGGTTCCGGTATCAGCCACTCCGAGGTGTCCACACCAGACACCACGGCGCTGCACGGGGTGCAGCTGTGGATCGCCCTGCCCGAGCTCACCCGACACCAGGCGCCGCACTTCGAGAACCACGTCATCACACCGGTGACGCGCGGCGCGGTCACCCTGCACGTGTTCCTGGGAACCCTGGCCGGACAGACCGCCGCCGCCACCGGGGACACCCCGCTGGTCGGCGCTCAGATCGACCTGCCGGCCGGGTCGTCGATCGACCTCGACGTCGACCGGTCTTTCGAACACGGGGTGCTCGTCGACGTCGGCACCGTCAGTGTCGGCGGCGCACCAGTGCACCGGAACGAACTGGGCTTCATCGACAGCGGACGTCCGGTCATCCGCCTGGAGAACACCGGCGACAGCCCGACCCGGGTGCTACTGCTGGGCGGTGAGCCGCTCGGCGAGCAGATCGTGATGTGGTGGAATTTCATCGGCCGCAGCCACGAGGAGATCACCGCCTGGCGGGACCAGTGGCAGGCGGAGGTGATCGACGGCTCGGATGCCGCCGGCCGGTTCGGCCACGTCGCGTACCATGGTGCTCCGCTGCCTGCGCCGATGCTGCCCACCGTGCGGCTCAAACCCCGCCGCTGAACCGCGGTTCGCCGGCCGCGGCTACTGCACGGCGGAGGTCAGCCTGGCCAGGTTGTCGAGGATCGTCGAGCGCAACGGCTGCTTCATCCACTCTTCGAGGGTGAGCTCCCGACTGTCTGCCCGGTAGCCGTCCTCCACCGCCCGCAGCGCCTGCACGAATGACGCCCCACGCACCATCAGGGACACCTCGAAGTTGAGGCTGAACGAACGCATGTCCATGTTGCTCGAGCCGATCACGGCGACGTCGTCGTCGATGGTGAAGTGCTTGGCGTGCAGAACGTACGGCGCTTTGTACATGTAGATCTTCACGCCCGCCTGCAGCAGTTCCTCGTAGTAGGAACGTTGTGCGTGGTAAACGAGAGCCTGGTCGCCGATCTCGGAGACGAAAAGTTCCACGTGCAGGCCGCGCTGCACGGCTGTCGTGATCGCGTACATGATCGACTCGTCCGGCACGAAATACGGGCTGGTGATCACGATGCGTTCCTGCGCGTAGTACAGCAGCGCGAGGAACAGGCGCAGGTTGTTCTCGCCCTCGAAGCCGGGTCCGCTGGGCACGACCTGGCAGTCGATGGCATCCGAGATGTCCTCGGGGTGCACGGGCTCGATGTCGCGGGTGAGCAGCTCGTTGGTCTCGCTGTACCAGTCGGTGATGAAGATCGCGTTCAGGCCCGAGACGATGGGGCCTTCGAGCCGCACCATCAGGTCTTTCCATTTGAGGCCGCGGCGGATGTTGCTCTTCATGTTGTAGGTGCGGTCGATCACGTTCTGCGAGCCCATGAACCCGACCCGGCCGTCGACGATGACGAGTTTGCGGTGGTTGCGCAGGTCGGGCCGCTGCCACTGGCCCTTGAACGGCTGCAGCGGCAGCATCAGCTGCCACTGCACCCCGGATTCGGTGAGCCGTTTCTTGGTTTGTTTGAAGCCCGGCTTCCGCATCGACTGGATGTGGTCCATCAGCACCCGCACCGTCACGCCGCGCTTGACGGCGTTCTCCAAAGCGTCGAAGAACGGCGTCGTGGTGGGGTCGAGGGAGAGGATGTAAAACTCGACATGCACGTACTTCCGGGCCTTGTCGATATCGGCGACCATCGCGGCGAAGGTCTCCTCATAGTTGCCGTGCAGCCGCGCCCGGTTGTCGCCGACGAGCGGCATCGCGCCGAGATTGCGGTTGAGCGCGACCACGGATTCGAGCCAACCCGGCCACGGGTGGTCGCGTTGCACGCGTTCCATGCCGGCGGTGCTGTCGAGGATGAACTGGTTGATCTCGGCCTGCATTTCCACCCGACGCTTGGGCAGGGTGCGATAGCCGATCAGCAGGAAGAGCAGGAAACCGAGGTAGGGGATCAGGAAGATCGCCAGCAGCCACGCCATGCCGGAGGTGGGCCTGCGGTTGCGGGGTACGACGATGATCGCGATCACCCGGATGGCGAAGTCAACAAGGAATGCCACCACGAGAAGGATGGTGGAAAGGTCAATACCGAACACGGTTAGGCGGCCGGTTTGTCAAGGCCGAGTCTGGCCCGCTCCTCGGCTTCGACCCGCGCGTAGGCGTTTCGTTCGGTGCGGTCTGAACGGATGATGGCGCGCACGATGATCCAAAAGAGCACCCCGACCAAAACCGTGGGCGCGAGCGAGTACAAAGCGTTGGCCCAGAAGCTATCCATAGTCCCTTCAGCCTACGCGATCTGGACGCGCCCGCCGCCGGGCTACTTGGTGAGGATGCCGAAGATCCCGGAACCGAGCAGGTACAGGCCGACGCCACCCACCACGATCCAGATCATGATCCGGTTGGTCGACGGGCCCTTCTTCTTGCCGTCGTCATCCGGCTTCAGCTGGTCCTTGGGCAGAAAAGTCATCATGCGGGTTACTTTACCAACGGGAACAGAATGGTCTCCCGGATACCGAGGCCGGTCAGGGCCATCAGCAACCTGTCGATGCCCATTCCCATGCCACCGGTGGGTGGCATGCCGTGCTCCAGGGCCCGAAGGAATTCTTCGTCCAGACGCATCGCCTCCGGGTCGCCGCCGGCGGCGAGCCGGGCCTGCTCCATGAAGCGTTCGCGCTGCACGACGGGGTCGACGAGCTCGGAGTAGCCGGTGGCCAGTTCGAAGCCGCGGATGTAGAGGTCCCACTTCTCCACGACGCCGTCGATCGAGCGGTGGCCGCGCACCAGCGGGCTGGTGTCCACCGGGAAGTCGAGCACGAAGGTGGGCCGGACCAAGTCGCCC
Source organism: Cryobacterium sp. TMT4-31 (assembly GCF_004403385.1). Classification (NCBI taxonomy): domain Bacteria; kingdom Bacillati; phylum Actinomycetota; class Actinomycetes; order Micrococcales; family Microbacteriaceae; genus Cryobacterium; species Cryobacterium sp. TMT4-31. The sequence continues at coordinate 63,078 of NZ_SOGI01000006.1, read as the reverse complement.
TTGACGAAGTGCTCCCACAGCTCTTCGACGTACTTGCCGTGGATGGGGTGGTCGACCTCGACGCCTTCGGCGGCGGCCAGGGCCTGCAGCTCGGCCAGCGGGGTGGCCGGGCTGATGGTGCGTCCCACGGCGGCGGAGAGGCTGTCGTACATGCTGATGCGGTCCCACTGGCCGCCCAGGTCGTACTCGGTGCCGTCGGCCCAGGTGACCACGTGCGAGCCGCCGGTGATGGCTGCAGCAGCATCCTGGATCAGGGTCTGGGTGAGCTCGGCGATCGAGGTGTAGTCGCCGTAGGCCTCGTAGGCCTCGAGCATCGCGAATTCGGGCGAGTGGGTGGAGTCGGCGCCCTCGTTGCGGAAGTTGCGGTTGATCTCGTAGACCCTGTCGATGCCGCCGACGACGGCGCGTTTGAGGAACAGCTCCGGTGCGATGCGCAGGAACAGTTCGGTGTCGAACGCGTTGCTGTGGGTGGAGAACGGCCGGGCCGAGGCGCCGCCGTGCAGGGTCTGCAGCATCGGCGTTTCGATCTCGAGGAAGCCGCGCGCGGTGAAGGTGGCGCGCAGGCTCGCGACGGCCTGGGAGCGCTGCACCACGGTGCGGCGGGCCTGCTCACGGGCGATGAGGTCGAGGTAGCGGCTGCGCACCCGGGTCTCTTCGCTGAGTTCGGAGTGCAGGTTCGGCAGCGGCAGCAGTGCCTTGGCGGCGATCTGCCACTCGGTGACCATGACCGACAGTTCGCCGCGGCGGGAGGAGATGACCTCACCGGCGACAAAGACGTGGTCGCCGAGGTCGACGAGGTCCTTCCAGGCGGCCAACGATTCGTCGCCGACGGCGGCGAGCGACACCATGGCCTGGATGCGGCTGCCGTCGCCGGCCTGCAGGCTCGCGAAACAGAGCTTGCCGGTGTTGCGCAGATGCACCACCCGACCGGCCAGGCCCACGGTCTCGCCGGTGGCGGCGTCCGCTTCGAGCTCGCCGTACCGGGCGCGCACGGCGGGGATGGTGTGGGTGACGGGCACCGACACCGGGTAGGCGCCGCCGGCCGGGCTGGACGCGGCCGCGTTCAGGCGGTCACGCTTGGCCAGACGCACGGCCTTCTGCTCGGTCAGTTCGGCCGCGGCCTGTGCGTCATCGTTGCTGGGCGTGTTGCCGGGCACGGCGTCGGGGGTGGTGCTCATGCGGTTCTCCGTCGGTGGGCGTACACGGGCCAGGCCCGGCACCCCGTTGAAAGCGGTTAGGGGATGTCCAGTGAAATGTTGTCGATCAACCGGGTGCTGCCGACCACCGCGGCGACCAGCATCCTGGCCTGGCCGCGGTAGTCGTCGTCGACCGGCAGGAAGGTGTGCGGGTGCACGACAACCAGATAGTCCAGTTTAACCAGAGGCGCGGCCCCGATCACCGCGTGGGCGGCAACTATCGCGACGGGAACCCCGGAGTGGGCCGCGGCCGCGGCCGCGGTCAGGCCCACGAACAGCGACCTGGCCGCGGTGCGGGCGGGCTCGTCGAGGTTGCGGTTGCGGCTCGAGCGGGCCAGGCCGTTGTCTTCCCGCACCGTGGGCACGACCTCGATGCGCACCCGCAGATTGAGGTCGGCGACCATCCTCTCCACCAGGAAAACCTGCTGGGCGTCCTTCTGACCGAAGACGGCGATGTCGGGTTCGACGATGTTCAACAGCTTCGCGACGACGGTGAGCATGCCGTCGAAGTGGCCGGGCCGGGCGGCACCCTCGTAGAGACCGCCGACCGCGCCTGCGGTCAGTCGGGTCGACGAGGCGCCGTCCGGGTACATCTCCTGGGCGTGCGGGGCGAAGACGAATGCGGCGCCCTCCTCCGCCAGCGCCGCCACGTCGGCGTCGAGGGTGCGCGGGTAGGTGTCAAGGTCTTCGTTCACCCCGAACTGCAGCGGGTTGACGAAGACCGACACGACCACGATGTCGCCGACGGCGACGGCACGCCGCACGAGCTCCCGGTGCCCGGCGTGCAGGGCGCCCATGGTGGGAACGAGCACGACGTGGGCATCGCCGCCCCTGGCCGCGGCGTTCTGTTTGGCGAGGCAGAGGCTATTACGCAGCTCGTCTATCGTGTCGATGACTTCTGGCTTGGTGAGCACGGTCACTGGTCCTCCGGGTCGAACGGGTGGGGCGGGTGGGGCGGGTATGGCGGGTCGAGCAGGTGGGTGGTGTCGCCCAGATCAGCGAGGTCGTCGAGCGGATGCCTGGCGCCGGTGCGGGTGAGGGCGTTCTCGATGGCCGAGCGCACCAGCGGCGCGATCACGGCTCCCGGCGCCTCGATGCCGATCTCGCTGAGCAGCCGGGTGGATTGGTCGACGATCGAGCTGGAGAACGCCGTGGCGGTCTCGATGGCCTCGGAGTAGACCTCCCGGTCGCCCTCGGCCACGATCACCGGTTCGCCGCCCATCTCCACTACCAGGGCCTGCGCGATCGGCAGCACGGGGGCTGGGGCGGTCACGGCAAAGTAGCTGTCGGCCAGGCGGCTGATGTCCAGGCTGGTGCCCGTGAACGCCATCGCCGGGTGGATGGCCAGCGGGATCGCGCCGGCCCGCTGGGCGGGCAGCAGCACGTTGGTGCCGTAGCGTGCGGAGGTGTGCAGAACGAGCTGGCCGGGCTGCCAGGTTCCCGTGGCCGCGAGGCCGGTCACGAGGCTGTCGAGCTGGTCGTCCGGCACCGCGATGATCACCAGTTCGCTGCGCTCCACCACCTCGGGCACGGTGAGCACGGGAACGCCCGGCAGGATCGCTTCCGCGCGGTCGCGGCTGGCCTGCGAGATCGCGGAGATCCCGATCAGGGCGTGCCCGGCTCCGGCGAGAGCGGCGGCGAGGATGGGTCCGACATGGCCGGCGCCGATGACGCCGATCCCCAGACGGCCCGGTCGCACCGTCACGAGGTCACCTCCGCGGCGGCGGCGGGACCGACCGGGCTGGCGGGTCGCGGGGTCGGCGCTGGGTCCTGGTCGATGCGACTCCAGTGGTGGCTGGTGTCTGACTCCGCGGACGCGACGGCACCGGCGGTGACGGTCTCCAGCAGGCGCACGGCCTCCCCCACGTCGAGCACGCCGAGGGTCGCGGTCACCGGTCCGGTCACGGTGTGCAGCCTGGCGGTGGCCAGTCGAAGACGGCGTCGGACGGGTCCCTGGTTGATGCCGACGCTTTGCAGACGGGCCAGGGGCACCAGAACGAGTTCCCTGGACAGCACGCCGCGGCGGAGCAGGACGGCGCCGGCGGATACCGCGTAGCCGGTGCGGCGCCAGGAGAACGGTCGCAGCCAGGCCGCCCGGCGGGGCGCGTTGCGGAAGCCGTCGTCGCCGCCGCGGGAGATGAGGCCGTGCTGGATCAGGATCCGCTGCTCGTCGAGCGCGAACCCGGGCAGGATCAGCTCGAGGACCTTCGCCACGTCGGTCAGCGACCCGACAGGCAGCACCGTGGTCGCCGCCTGTCCGGCTGCGCCGTCGTTGGTGGAGTGGCCGGCCTTGTTGATGCTGATCTGCCACCATCCGAAGGGCCGCCAGGCCAGCGGCTGGGTCACGCCGATGGCGTGGATGCGTCCGGGCGGCAGGGTCTCGTTGCTCGTGGTGAGCAGCCCGAAGCCCACCCGCACGCCGTCCCTGGTACCGGCGATGCTGTACCGCAGCGATTTGGTGAACCTGGAGACGTAGTATCCGATGCTCGCGATGAGGCCGGGGAAGATCGCGATCAGCAACCACTCGCTGCCGCCGACGATGACGCTCACGATGAGAGCGACGATGGCCACGGCGACGAAGACCGTGAAGCCGCTGAACACTATCGAGCCGATCAGCCGCAGCACCGGGATCCGGACGACCGACTCCGGCGGGGCGGCGTCAGGGTCCAGTTCGGGTGCGAGGAATTCGCCCACCCGGCTGGTGGCGTAGTCGTTCAGGGCCTGGCGGCGGCCGGCGTGCGCGGCGGTCGCCGTGTCGGCGGGGATCTGTGCGGGGTCGCCGGCCGGCAGCGGCGCCTCTGGCACGCTCTCGCCCGCGACGGGCCGGGGCTGGCGTGCACCGGAGGCCAGCTGCAGGATGTCGCGGCGCAGCCCGTCGGCCAGCGCAGAGCCGAGATAGGCGAGCTGCACGTTTGCGTCCTGACCGGCCACGCTCACCTCGAGCTTGGCCGCACCGAACAGCCTCGGGATGAGGGGGCGCACGATGTTAACGCCCTGGATGCGGTCCAGGCGCGCCTGCCGGTGGCTGCGGAACAGGATGCCGCTGCGGACCTCGACGGATTCGTCGCTGACCCTGAAGGTGTGCATCCGCCAGGACAGGGTGAACGCGATGAGGATGACGATGAGGATCGCGGCGGCGATGAGCAGCGCCCAGCCCACGGCGCCGCGCTCGTAGATCTCATCGAGGGGGTCGCCGGATTGCCGTGGGATCCCGAAGACCACGTCGACGAAGCGCTCGCGCAGGTTGGCGATGACGAAGCCGAGCAGGGCGAAGACGAAGATGCCGCCGCGCAGCACCGGGCTCGCTGGATGCAGGCGGTGCCAGTCCCCGTCGGCGAGGGAGGTCACAGCCCGGCCCGCCTGCTCTCGGCCAGTTCCACCAGGCGGTCGCGGAGGGCATCCGCGTCGGCCTCGGCGAGGCCGGGGATCGCGACGCCGGAGGACGCGGCGGCCGTGACGAACTTGAGGTCGGCGAGGCCGAGCAGGCGCGCGACCGGGCCGCGGGTGATGTCGACCAGTTGCATGCGGCCGTAAGGCACCGACACGAACCGCTGGTACATGATGCCGCGCCGAAAGAGCAGGTCGTCGGCGCGCAGCTGGTACCCGATCGAGCGCACCCGGCGGGGCTCGAATGCCAGCGAGACCATGGTGATCAGCGCGATCAAGCCGCCCACCCAGGCGGCCCAGACCTGGTCAAGCAGCAGCCAGAGGGCCCCGGCGGCGGCGCACACTATGAGCAGGAAGATGACGGTCCCCACGATTTCGACCATGACGTACTTCGGCGACACGCGCTTCCATTCGCCCGCCTCCGGCAGGTCGAGGCGGGCACCGACGGGCGCCACGGCCTCGATGGGATCGCTGCCGGGGTAGTCAGGCACGGGCTGCTCCGCCATCGTTCGGTCCCCCATCGTCGTGATCGTGGTCGTCCGGCGGCAGTGTGCAGAAATGCTCCGCTACGAGACCGCCCGCGAGGAGGAGCACGGCGCCGAGCGCCATCCCGATTGCGAGCCACAACGATGTTACCGCCGGTACCACCGACCGGGTGAGGATGAAAGCCACGATGCCGAGGCCCACGCCGAGCAGGAGCGCACTGGACAGGCTGGATGCCTTGGCGAGCAGGGCGATCCGCATTGCCAGGAACGGGTCGACGCGTTTTGTCGCCCGACCTCTGGTGGCCTGGCGGATGGGCCAGGCCAGGCAGACGAGGATCACGGCGATCAGGATCAGGGCCAGGGGCAGGGTGAACGGCGGAACTATGATCGGCGCGCTCCAGGCCGTCGCCGCCAGTTCGACCAGGAACCCGACGACGAGCCCGGCCAGGCCCAGCGCGATCAGCGGGGTGGGGTGGGTGCGCTTCATCGGCGATCGTCCTCGTCCTCGGGGAGGTCTCCGGTGGGGTCGTCCGGGGTGCCCGGTCGCGGTCGGCCCGGTGTCTTGTGCAGGGTCTCGGTGTGGGCGACCTCGGTATGCGCGGGGTCGGTGCTCGCGGTCACCGGATGCGCCCTGGCGGTGCGTGCGGTGACGGCCAGGAGTTCGCGCACCCGGCCCCGGCCGGGCAGCTCGGCGTCGGGGTCGATGTCGAGCCAGGGAGCCAGCACGAAGTCACGTTCCGCCGCGCGCGGGTGCGGGAGGGTGAGCCTGTCGTCGTCGATGCGGAGGTCGCCCAGGCAGATCAGGTCGATGTCCAGGGTGCGGTCGCCCCAGCGTTCCTCCCGGACCCGGCCGTGGTCGTTTTCGATGGCGTTGACGGCGTCGAGCAGGGCGTGCGGTTCGCCCGTCCAGAGCACGCTCACCACAAGGTTGAGGTAGCCGGGTGCGGTGAGGTCCACCCCGTCGGGCTTCACGGCGTCGGAGGCGTACACCGGGGAGATCGCGGTGAGTTGCGCGCCCGGCAGTTCGGCGACGGCGCGCACGGCGGCGGCCAGGGTGCCCTCGCGGTCACCGAGGTTACTGCCCAGTGCGAGCACGGCGGTGCGCGCCGGAGCGGCGGCTGCGGCGTCGGTCATGCGCGGCTCCCTTCGGTTTGCGTGCGTTCGATTCGCGTGCGTTCGATCTGCACCGACACATCCTCGAAGGGGATCTCGATGGGAGCCTGCGGCTTGTGCACTGTCACCTGCACGCGTTCGGCGGCGTCGTGCGCGAGCACCACGTCGGCGATGCGCTCGGCGAGGGTCTCGATGAGATCGACGGGGTCGCGGCGCACGGCGTCGGCGACCTCCTCGGCGAGTTCGCCGTAGTGGATGGTGCGGGTCAGGTCGTCACCGGACGCCGCCGCACGGAAATCCAGCCAGACCGTCACGTCGATGACGAACTCCTGGCCGTTCTCGCGTTCGAAGTCGAAGACACCGTGGTGCGCGGTGATCCGCAGCCCGGTGAGGGTGATCGAGTCGGTGCTCATGACCCTATTCTGGCCGAATCGACCCGGGCGAGCACGTTGAGGGCGGCCCGGGTACCCGCCACGTCGTGCACCCGAACGGCCCAGGCGCCCGCCTGGGCGGCGAGCACGCTGAGCACGGCGGTCGGCAGATCCCGGTCGAGGATGGTGGCGTCTTCCGGCAGCACGCCGGCCAGGAATCGTTTGCGGGAGGCACCGACCATGACGGGTAGGCCGAGCGGAGCGAAGGCGTCGAGCCTGGCGAACACCCGCCAGTTCTGCTCGGCGTCCTTGCTGAAGCCGAGTCCGGGGTCCACGACGATCTGGCTGCGCGCCACCCCGGCAGCCTCGAGCACGGCGACTCGTGCGGTCAATTCGGCGACCACGGTGGCGACCACGTCGTCGTACTCAGCGAGGGTGTCCATGGTGCGGGCGTGGCCGCGCCAGTGCATCGCGATGTATGTGAGGCCGGTGCGGGCGACCACCGCCGCCATACCGGGGTCGGCCAGGCCGCCGGACACGTCGTTGATGATGTCGACCCCGGCGTCGGCGGCCCGTTCGGCGGTCTCGGAGTTGAGAGTATCGACACTGGTCATGATGCCCAGCCGGCGCAGCTCGGTGATCACGGGCAGTACCCGGTCCTGCTCGACCTGGGGCGACACCCGGTCGGCGCCGGGCCGGGTGGATTCCCCGCCGACGTCGATGAGGTCGGCTCCCGAGGAGTGCAGGTCCACGGCGTGCCGCACGGCAGCGTCGGTACTCGCCCACCGGCCACCGTCGCTGAACGAGTCGGGAGTGACGTTGAGCACACCCATCACCAGGGTCACCGCACGACCTGCGTCCCGCCGATGAGGGCGATGATCTCCGAGCGAGCAACGGGCAAGGCCAGGTCGCCACGGCTGGCCATGGTCACGGTGGAGCTGTGGGTCTGGCGAGGGCCCCTGGTGGTCACGCAACCGTGGCTGGCATCGAGGACCACCAGGATCCCGCGCGGCGCCAGCCCGGTCTCGAGGGTGTCGGCGATCTCTTCGGTGAGCCGTTCCTGCAGTTGGGGCCTGGCGGCAAGGGTCGTCACGACGCTGGCCAGTTTGCCCAGTCCCACGATGCGCTCACCGGGCAGGTAGGCCAGGTGGGCGGTGCCGAGGAACGGCAGCAGGTGGTGTTCGCAGACGGAACGGAACTCGATGTCACGCAGCAGCACCAGTTCACCGGTCCGGTCTCCGACCGGCACGGTGTCTCTCAGGTGGTCGAGCGGGTCCTGGCCGAGACCGGCGAAGAACTCGGCGTAGGCCGACGCCACCCGCTCCGGGGTCGACGCCAGGCCGGCCCGGCCGGGATCCTCACCGATGGCGGCGAGGATCTCGGCGACGGCCGCTTCGATGCGTGGCTGGTCGACTCCCACGGGGGCCGGTCTACGCGGTTGCGGGGCGCGGTTTGAGTGCGGGGGCGCGCTTGGGCTTGTCCGCATCGGCGCCGCCGCTGGTGACGCCACCGTCGACCGCCGCACCGTCGATGGGCGCCTTCGGCGTCGGCATCGCGATGGGGGGCAGGTCGGAAACCGGGCGCTTGTCGCTGGAGAGCCACTGCGGGCGCGGCGGCAGCTTCTGCACGTCGGCGAAGATCTCCACCAGCGCGGTCTGGTCGAGAGTCTCGTGTTCGAGCAGCTTCGCGGCCAGGTCGTCGAGGATCGCCCGGTTGGCGTTGATGACCGTGTAGGCCTCGTCGTGCGCGTTCTCGAGCAGCTGGCGCACCTCGGTGTCCACCCGCTCCGCAAGCCGCTCCGAGTAGTCGCGCTGGTGGCCCATGTCGCGGCCGAACATCATCTCACCGGAGGCCGAACCGAGCTTGAGCGGTCCGACATCACTACTCATGCCGAACTCGGTGACCATCTTGCGAGCCGTGGCGGTGGCCTTCTCGATGTCGTTCGAGGCGCCGGTGGTGGGGTCGTGGAAAATGATCTCCTCGGCGACCCGGCCGCCCATGGCGTAGGCGAGCTGGTCGAGAAGCTCGTTGCGAGACACCGAGTAGCGGTCCTCGAGCGGCATCACCATGGTGTACCCCAGGGCGCGGCCGCGGGGCAGGATGGTGATCTTGGTCACGGGGTCGGTGTTGCGCATGGCCGTGGCAACGAGAGCGTGCCCGCCCTCGTGGTACGCGGTGATGAGCTTCTCCTGGTCGCGCATCACGCGGGTGCGGCGCTGCGGACCGGCCATGACCCTGTCGACGGCTTCGTCGAGGGCGCGGTTGTCGATCAGCTGGGCGTTGGAACGCGCGGTCAGCAGTGCGGCCTCGTTGAGCACGTTCGCCAGGTCGGCGCCGGTGAAGCCCGGCGTCTTGCGGGCGAGCACCTCGAGGTCGACGCCGGCGGCCATCGGCTTGCCCTTGGAGTGCACCTCCAGGATGCGCTTGCGGCCGAGCATGTCGGGGGCGTCGACGCCGATCTGACGGTCGAAACGTCCCGGACGCAGGAGCGCCGGGTCGAGGATGTCGGGCCGGTTGGTGGCCGCAATGAGGATCACGTTGGTCTTGACGTCGAAGCCATCCATCTCCACCAGGAGCTGGTTGAGGGTCTGCTCGCGCTCGTCGTGGCCGCCGCCCATGCCGGCGCCGCGGTGGCGCCCGACGGCGTCGATCTCGTCGACGAAGATGATCGCCGGGGAGTTCTCCTTGGCCTGCTGGAACAGGTCGCGCACCCGGCTGGCACCGACACCGACGAACATCTCGACGAAGTCGGAACCGGAGATCGAGTAGAACGGAACGCCTGCCTCGCCGGCGACGGCGCGGGCCAGAAGGGTCTTTCCGGTTCCGGGAGGACCGTACAGCAGCACGCCCTTCGGGATCCGGGCGCCGACGGCCTGGAACTTGGCCGGTTCCTTGAGGAAGTCCTTGATTTCTTGCAGCTCTTCGATGGCTTCGTCCGCGCCGGCTACGTCGGTGAAGAAGACCTGCGGGGTCTCCTTGGAGACGAGTTTGGCCTTCGACTTGCCGAACTGCATGACCTTGTTGCCGCCGCCCTGCATGCCGGAGAGCATCAGCCAGAAGAACGCACCGATCAGCAGGACCGGCAGGAGGATGCCCAGCAGCGACAGGAACCAGCTGGCCTGGGGAACCTCGTCAGTGAAGCCGTCCTTCGGGTCGGCGTCGGTGACGGCGGCGACGACCTCTTCGCCGCGGGGGGCCACGTAGTAGAACTGCACCTGCTCGCCGTAGGTCGAATCGGCCTTGCTGAGGGTGAGGTCGACGCGCTGATCGCCGTCGACGATCTTCGCCTCAGACACCTTCCCGTCCTTCAGGAAATCCAGGCCCTGCTGGGTGGAAATCTCGCGGAAGCCAGACATGGTCAGGAGGCTCGACCCCACCCAGACGGCGATGACAGCCAGGATGATGTAGAGGAGCGGCCCGCGCAGAAGTTTCTTGACGTTCATGGTGGTCACAGGCTACCGCTCTCGTACTGGGGGAACACCGAGTGTTCGCCCAAAGGTGAACTGGAGGACGTGGTGCAGCGGAGCCTACTCGCCGGTGGAATATACGTGTGGAGCCAGCACCCCGACGCTGCGCAGGTTGCGGTACTTCTCGGCGTAGTCCAGACCGTAGCCGACAACGAACTGGTTGGGGATGTCGAAGCCCAGGTACTTGACGTCGATCTCGACGCGGGCCGCGTCGGGCTTCCGGAGCAGGGCGCAGATCTCGAGCGAGGCCGGCCCGCGGGACTTGAGGTTCGCCATCAGCCAGGACAGGGTGAGGCCGGAGTCGATGATGTCCTCGACGATGAGGACGTGGCGGCCGTGCAGGTCGGTGTCGAGGTCCTTCAGGATCCGCACGACACCGCTGGACTGGGTGCCTGACCCGTAGGAGCTGACGGCCATCCAGTCCATCGTGACGGGGTGCACGAGTTCGCGGGCCAGGTCGGCCATGACCATGACCGCGCCCTTGAGCACGCCCACCAGGAGCAGGTCCTTGCCGGCGTAGTCCGCTTCGATCTGCCGCGACATCTCGGCCAGGCGAGCGCGAATCTCGGTCTCTTCGATCAGGATTTCGGTGAGGTCGCCGTCAATGTCACGAGGTTCCATGGGAGTGGAAGAGTCCTTTGTTTAGGTGGGTCGAGGAGCAGAAAACACGAGCGTTCCCCCCAGACGTTCCACTCTAACGCCTGGCAGGTCGAGCGCATTCTGCCCGTGCCAGTCGGTGACGAGCCTGGCGACGGCCAAGGTGTGGCTGCGTTCCCAGGCAACCCCGAACTCCCGCGCCACCACGTGGCGGATCATCCGCTGGCGGAGGGCCGCCGGGTGCACGGCCAGCGCGGCGACGGACACCCCGATGCCGGCTTCGGCCGGTTCGCAGATCTCCTCGACGAGGTCCCGCACCAGGGCGTCGAGGGCGTCGGCATCCTCACGCAGCGTCTCGGCGGTACGGGCGAGCGCCTCGGCGATGCCCGGCCCGAGCTCGGCCTCGAGCACCGGCAGCACCCGTTGGCGCACCCGCACCCTGGCGTAGCGGGGGTCGGCGTTCTGCGGGTCGGACCAGGCCGGCAGGCCCGCATCCAGGCAGGCCTGCCGGGTCACGACGCGGCGGATGCCCAGCAGCGGCCGCCGGTACGGCCCGCTGATCGACGCCATGCCCTGCAGGCTCGTCGCCCCCGAGCCGCGTGCCAGGCCTAGCAGCACGGTCTCGGCCTGGTCGTCGAGGGTGTGGCCGAGCAGCACCGCGATCGCGCCCGTGCCGGCCAGTGCCTGCTCGAACGCGGCGTACCGCGCGGTCCGCGCGGCGGCTTCGGGGCCGTCGCCGGCGTCTGGCGTCACCGTCACCGGCACGATCAGCACCGGATCCAGGCCGAGAGCCTGAGCCTGTCCGGCCGCGACGGCGGCGGTGTCGGCCGAGCCGGCCTGCAGGCCGTGGTCGACGATGACGGCGCCGGCAGTGAGCCCGGCCCGGGGCGCCTCGAACGCCGTCGCCGCGGCCAGGGCCAGCGAATCCGCTCCCCCGCTCAGCCCCACCAGGACCAGGCCGGCCTCCGGCAGCAGCTCGCGCACGGCACGGCGCAGGTCGGCGATGGCCGGCGACAGTCGCGGGCGGCGGGTGGACTCCATCCAGTAACGTTATCCGCAGACTTCGAATAAGGGAGATACCAGGCCATGGCCGAATACGACGCAGTCATTGAAATCCCACGCGGTAGCCGCAACAAGTATGAGGTGGACCACGAAACCGGTCGGGTCTACCTCGACAGGGTGTTGTACACGAGCTTCGTGTACCCCACCGACTACGGGTTCTTCGAGAACACCCTGGGCCTGGACGGCGACCCCGTCGACGTTCTGGTGCTGCTCGACTTCCCGTTGTTCCCCGGCGTCGGCGTGTCCGTACGCCCCGTCGGCGTGTTCAACATGACCGATGACGGCGGCTCAGACGCCAAGGTCATCGCGGTTCCGGCCGGCGACCCGCGCTGGGACTACATCCAGGACGTCACCGACATCCCGGAGTACACCCGCAAGGAGATCGAGCACTTCTTCGAGCACTACAAGGACCTTGAGCCGAACAAGTGGGTCAAGACCGAGGGCTGGGGCGACGCCGCCGAGGCCGACCAGATTGTGCGCGACGGCCTGAAGAAGCTCGTCGACGAAGGTCACTGACCCACAGCGACGCGCTGAACCGACAGAAGCCGCCTCCCATCAGGGAGGCGGCTTCTGCTGTGTGCCGGGGTCTGTTGCTTAGGACGGTCGGCCGACGTACGGCGCGACCTGGCCTGGCGACCAGATGCTGTGCACCCGAACGGGCTTGCCCACGTCCGGCGCCTCGAGGATCTGTCCGCCGCCGACATAAATGGCCACGTGATAGTAATTCCCCGGCGAACCCCAGAAGACGAGGTCGCCCACCTGCACCTGCGAGAACGAGACGAGCTTGCCCTGACCGGCCATGGTGTTGTACTGGTTGGTCGCCGAGTGGGTGCCGATGTAGATGCCCGCGGCTGCGTAGGCGGCCTTGGTCAGACCGGAACAGTCCCAGACGTCGGGGCCGGAGCCGCCGAGCTTGTAGGCGTCGCCGAGCTGCGCACGGGCGAAGGCGATGACGGTGCCGACGGCTGAAGCGTTGGGTGCGGCCGGGGCGGACTCGACGGGCGGCGGCGCCGGAACAGCGGGAGCAGGAGCAGCGGGAGCAGGGGCGGCGGGAGCCGGAGCAGCGGGAGCCGGAGCAGCGGGAGCTGGAGCCGCGGGAGCCGCCGGAGCCGCAGCGGCCGGAGCATCGGGTGCGGAAGCGGCCGGCGGATTGTTCTTGACGGCGGCCGCAGCGACGGCCTGGGCCTTGGCCAGCGCGGCGGCGGATGCGGCGGCGTCCAGCCCGGTTTGGTACTCGCGCTCCACGTCGGCGGTGGTGTCCTTCAGCAGGGCCAGCTGTTCGTAAAGCTCCGACGACTTCTTCAGCTCGACGTCGAGCGCGGCCTGGGCGCCCAGCGCGGCGTCGCTGGCCGATTCGTACTTCTCCTTGGACTCGGCGCTGAGACGCTTGCGTTCCGCGGTGGCGGCGGCAGCCTGGGCGATGAGCGATTCCGCGGTGTTCTTGTCCTGCACGGCCTGCCGGTAGATGGTCTCGGACTGCTCGCTGAGCTTGCTGGCCGTGCCGAGCTGGCTGAGCAGGTCGTCGGCGGTATTGCCGTTGAGGAACAGGTTGAGGGAGAGGTCCTGGGCACCGGTCTTGGCCAGGTGTGCGGCAATTAAGCCGGCGCGCATCTTGGACGTGTCAGCGGCCTTCTGCGCCACCGCGGACTGCTTGTCCAGGCTCTCCTCCCGGGCCGTGGCTGCATCGAGGTCGTCCTGAGTGACCCTGTAGGCCTCCGCGGCCATCTGGGAGCCCTGCGACGCCACCGCCGACGACTCCTGCAGGCCCTTGAGCAGTCCGGTGAGGTTCTCGATTTCCTTCGCCTTGGTGGCCTCGCTCAGCTTGGCCTTGGCAACTTCGTCCCAACTCGGGTAGTCCTCGTCGGCGAAGGCCGGCACGGCCACGCCGGCCGCGGCGGTGACGGAGCCGATCATCGCTGCCGACAGCAGCGCGGCCGAGGTACGCCGCGAGCGGCGGGTGGACGTGTGCTCAGCCAAGAGGCGCTCCCCTGTCGGACATGAACGGAACGGCGTTGATCCGGTTGCCGCCGCTGAACACCTCGAAGTGCAGGTGGCAACCGGTGGAGGCGCCGGTGGTGCCGGAGCTGGCGATGTTCTGGCCGACCGAGACCTGCTGGCCGACCGAGACGAAGATGCCACCATCGCGGATGTGGGCGTAGCCGGTCATGATGCCGTTGCCGTGGCTGATCTGGACGAAGTTACCGTAGGTGCCCTTGCGGCCCGCGTATTCGACGGTTCCCGATGCTGCCGCGTAGATCGGAGCGCTGCAGCCGGTGCCGATGTCGGTGCCGTAGTGGAAACCGCCGCTGCAGCCGCCGCTGCCGCAGAGGACGGCGCGGGCGCCATAGCCGTCGGTGATGCGTCCGCCGGCGGGAACACCCCAACCCTGGCTGCCGACCTGGCCGCCGCTGAGGCCTGCGCCGGGAGATCCGGTTGAGCCGCCGGACGAGGGGGCCGGTCGGGAGGCCGCGGCGCGTGCGGCTTCGGCCGCGATGGCGGCGAGGCGCGCCTTTTCGGCTTCCGCGGCGATCCGGGCCCGTTCTGCGACGCCGGCCTCGTAACCCGCGGTGGTGGTGGCCTGGGCGTCCTGCATGAACTGCAGTTGCTGCTCGAGGATCACGCTCTGCGCTTCGGAGTCGGCCAGCGCACCGGCTGCGGCGTCCGCCGCCTCCTGGGCAGCCACCATGGCGGCTTCGGCCTCGATTCGGAGGGCCTCGCGCTCGGCCTGGGCCACAGCGGCCTGGTCGCCCAGGGCCTGAGCGGTGTTGTTGGCGGTCTGGGCCTGGTCGTAGACGTCGGTGCTGCGTTCGACGAGTTTGCTCATGCTGCCGAGCTTGGACAGCAGCTCGTCGGCGCCCGCGCCGCTCTTCTGCCCGTCGATGAAGAGGTTGACGCTGAGGTCAGTGCCGCCGGTGCGGTACAGCTGCGCGGCAAGCTGACCGGCCTGGGTGGTCGCGGCGTCCGCCTCGGTCTTGCTGGTGTCGGCCTGAGCCTGCAGGTCGCCGGCGCGACGGCTGGCGTCGTCAAACTTCTCCTGGGCGGTCTGGAGCTCGACTCCACGCGCCTCGGCTTCCGCCTGGGTGCGTTCCACCTCGGTCTGCAGGCCGGCGATGAGGTTCTGGATCTCGGTGACCTGGGCGGCGGCAGCGTTGGTGTTGGACTTGGCGGCCAGCACGTCTGGCCAGCTCGGGTAGTCCACGGCCATGGCCGGGCTGATCGGGCTGGCGAGCGTCACCGCGAGGGTCAGGGCGGCGGCGAAGCCGGTCACGCCCATCGTCGCCCGGCGAACGCCGATGCGCCCGCGTCGGGGCTGCTGCCGGTTCGGCCGCAGCCGGCTGAGGCCGGCGTTGACTCCGCGGCTGATCACGGTGGCCGTGCGCTTCATAACTCCCCGATCGGGCTCGTGCTTTGTCACATTTGTCACTGTGGTAACTCTCGTCACAATAACAAACCCCGCTGAGTGGCCAGGGTTCGAATAAAACCTAACCCCCGGGTGCTCCGGTTTGCCGCCCATTCGTGGGCGCGGTGAAAAGCGACACGCCGAGCTGAGAATCGGGTCGGATTCGGGTTCTGGCCCGGAATCACGCGGCGAACGGGCCCTCGGCCCGGCCCCGCGGGCAGCGGCCACTATGGCCGATTTGAACTATCGCTCCGCCAACACTTATGATTATGCGTCGGAAGTCATCAGCTTCCGGGAGTTCGGCCCCATCGTTTAGCGGCCTAGGACGGCGCCCTTTCACGGCGTTAACACGGGTTCGAATCCCGTTGGGGCTACGCATACTGTATGTTGTACTCGGCACAAAAAGTTAGACAGCATCACACAGCAGCATCGCAAGAAAAGCATCAAAGTTTGGCCCTGTAGCGCAGTTGGTTAGCGCGCCGCCCTGTCACGGCGGAGGTCGCCGGTTCAAGTCCGGTCAGGGTCGCCAAGGCGACAAGCCCTTTCGAAAGAAGGGGCTTTTCGTCCTTTCGAAGGCGTCTCTCGAGCCGCGTTCGAGGCCCTGTAGCTCAGTTGGTAGAGCGTTCGACTGAAAATCGAAAGGTCACCGGATCGACGCCGGTCGGGGCCACTTGGCCATCTGCGGGCTTCTACCGCGGGTGGCCATTTTTTTTGCCCGAAACAGGCGAGCTCATCCCGGCCGAGTCGAGCGGATGCGTGTCAGCCGAACTTCAGATCCAGCACCTGACCACCCGATGTCTATGTGAGCTCCGGATCCGGACCCCGGTAGTGGAAAAACCCCGACAACGCCCCCTTTGTAGCCTCCAGATCGACCACGACCCCGCTGGGCGCGTATGCACGGCCTGAAGGAATGCGAATCTCCGTCTCATCCGTTCCTTCGATTGAACCCAGGATGCGCCACTGGTTCGTCTCCTGAGCGTTCGCTACGCAATGCACGATGAATCCCGTCGCCGGATCGCCTATCGCCTCGAACACAGCGTCATTGCGTTCCACATAGAACCTCCCGGACTCAGCGCTATTCCACGATGCAAGAGCAGCCAGCGATTTCGTCTTCGCTCGATCTGTCCGGGGCTCCTCAACACCGTTGATCAACCACACATCAGGGAGTTTCGGCTTGGCCGCACGAATCCGTTGTCTTGCGATATCTCCCACCTTGACCCCAAGAGCATTGGCTAGCACTAGCACCAGCCATAGGCCGGACCAAGCCGAGGGAGTTGGGAAAGAAAAACGGACTCCACCACAACGAGAACGATGAACACAAGCATCACGTTGCGATCACGAACGAGACTTCGAACCGTGCCGCCTCCGACGAGACCCGCAATGACTACGACGAAGATCTCCAAGCCGTAAAGGCCGTTGAGTGTTTGAAGCACGGCCCAATAGATGCCTACAGCGAAAAGTATTGCAACACCGAGTTTTATCTATGTGTCGCGGATAACACGTTGACGCCGCTGCGGTTTACTCATGCCGTGAAAGCTTCCTTCGCTAATGTGTCGTCAGACGTGTCGACTCAGCTTCGATGCCCACCACCCATTCCGGACCGAACGACGAGGCCTCGGGGTTTGCGAGGAAATCGGCCAATGCCGTTTCAACCGAAGCCAGGTCATGAACCAACCGCGCCGGCATGAACCCCTGTACATCTCCCATCGGAACTTCCACCGACTCATCCGCGACGCCCGCAGATTGCAGCACAGCCCAGGAATCGTCGTCGGTCGAATCAGCATTCCGATGACACACCATTCCCGGATCCACCCCACCCGCCACTTCAAAACGAGCGGAACCATGCTCAACGGACACCCGCCCGGATTTCTTGCTGTCCAAGGAACGCAGCGCGGCTATGGCCGCCGACCGGGCCTCCTCCACAGTCGTGAATCCTTTCGCATCCACGGTCCAGGGCGCAGCCGCCTGAACTGTGCGATTCGCTACAGCACGCCCCCATGCCACTCCCGCAAGCGTCCCCGCAAAGAACCCGCCGAACCACGCGTATCCAGACGAACCCAGAATCACGCAAACTGCGACAAACAAAACGAGAACGACAGAACCGATCCACGGCCGCGGGACACCAAATCTCGTTAGCCAGGCGCCGACGCCCAGTCCCGCGAGCATTGC
Source organism: Cryobacterium sp. TMT4-31 (assembly GCF_004403385.1). Taxonomy (NCBI): domain Bacteria; kingdom Bacillati; phylum Actinomycetota; class Actinomycetes; order Micrococcales; family Microbacteriaceae; genus Cryobacterium; species Cryobacterium sp. TMT4-31. The sequence goes on along the minus strand of NZ_SOGI01000006.1, from coordinate 45,831 downwards.
TCCAACCTCAAGAAGCACTCGCTCCCTCGGCACGAACACCACACCCGCGATCGTCGCCAGCAATACCACCCCGCTGAAAATGAGTGCCCCCTTCCAGGGACGCCGACGAGTTGTTGTCACGATATCCAACTTTCTGTGCCTGTCTATCACCAGCCCAGCCAATTTTGAACCAGCTCTCCGCCGTATCCGACGCCGCTGCCAACTAGGCCACCATTCCAGAGCCCAGCAGTATTCGTCTGATTCGTATTAAACGGAGCCGTCACTTATCCGACGAAATATCCACCTGCAGCCAGGATCGCGTCACCCATGATCCACTGGCCGACGACACCTGCCACAACGATTGCCGTTCCGAGGATAAACAACCCAACGCGCGACCCCTTCCGCATGTGATGCGCGTCAGGTTTTCTTCCTCCCCACCAAAATCCAAAGAGAACTACGAGGCACGGAAGCATAGCGATCTGCATGGGAATCCCACTCCCGCTCCGGTCGTACTTCCCGTCATACGGCATTCGAGTGCCCCAAGGGACATTCATGAATACGAAAATGCCGATTCCGAGACAAACCACGAACCCCGCTACACAGAGTGCACGCACAAACTTCGCGGCAGTCTTCCCTAAGAGCAGATCCTGCTCGGTGAAACCGGCACCCTCAGCTTTGTCCCCTAGGTCCGGGTCCACACCATCAGCTACCACAGCGTCACTCCGGTCTCTTCGGCCACAAACCACGCTTTCAACGAAAGCCCCGGCACGAACTCCATCGTAGGCAGGGAAGGAGCGGGTCACCCGTCCAGGGTCAGACTCAACTCCGAGGCTCCAGGAACCGTAAAAAGCTAGCCGAACTTCAGATCAAGTGCGGCATCTCCAGACGTCCAGGCAAGCTCCGGGTCAGGGCCCCGGTAATGGAAGAAGCCGAGTAAAGCCCTGCCTGCAGTTTCGAGATCGACCACAGCACCGCTGGGAGCATGCGCAGCTCCCGAGGGTATTACGATCTCGGTTTCTTCATTGCCGTCAACCGAGCCGAGCATCCACCACTCCTTCTCTTCCCGGAAATTTGCTGCGCAATGCACGATAAAGCCCGTCGCCGGACTTCCCATCGCCTCGAACAAACCCATGTTGCGCTGCACATAGAAACGTCCCGCCCCCGCACTATCCCAGGACGAAAGCGATGCGGTCGACGCACTCTTCGCGCGATCAGTCAACGGCACCTCCACACCATTAACAACCCATACATCACGGATGACTTCCCGTTTACTATCTAATGCTGCGAGGCGGATTACATTGCCGACCATTACGCCAATTGCTGTCGCGGGAACCAGCACTGGCCAGAGGCTAGACCAAGGAGCGGTGGAATGGGAAAGAAGCAGCCCTTCCACTGCGACAACGAGGACAAGTATCGTCGTCACCCAACGCGCTCTGACGAGCCCCCGGACGAGGCCCCCCACAAGAATGCCGGCAGCAAGCAGTAAACCGATCTCCAGACCGTGCGCCCCTGTAGTCAAGGAGAGTGTGGAAAAAAATATCCCCCCGGCAAAAAACAGAACCATCACCCACAGAAGCCACGCTGCCCGGAGGAAATGAAGAAAAGATGGCCAGCCCTGCATATCTTTCATATCCTCAATCGCTTGCAATTAGAGGCTTCACGTAGCGGTTCGGACCCTAGTTTTCATTCCCCGGTCTATACGTGTTCGGGTGCCAATCACTACTCGTCTCACCGGATGCCCCGGGTCGAGAGTGCGGCGGCTGATGCGTTCAACCGACAACGTCCTGTGGGTCGACTGCAGGGTGGACGGGCCAGTGGCCGGTGGCGTCGCGGATCTCGATGGCGCGCAGCAGCGGCGTCATGTCGTAGATATTGGTGTTCAGGTTGAGCTTTACCCCCTTTGTGGACCTGATGTATACAAACGGAGGCATCGCGCTGTAACGGTCGATGTCGGTGTAGGTGATGACACGTTCCTTGCCGAGCATGGTGCGGAACGCAACCTCGTAGTCGCGTGGAGCAACGTAAAAGTTCCGGTACATCAGCAGAAACCCGGTTCCGCCCAGGAGCATTGCCACCGAAGTAATGTACTGACCCAGTGCATCTCCGTCGGCAAAACTGGCGAAGATAGTCATGAGGGCTCCCACGATCACAACGAGCCAGCCGACGATCGGAATGAACTTCACCATTCGGCGCCGATCGGGATGTTCCTTGGACCGGTTGGGGTGCTTTCGTGCCCACCACCGAACGGCCACGATAAGTAGTACGGCAAACGCGATGATGACGAACTTCAAACCGGTTTCAGCGGACATGTCTGTTGTCTTTCGTGTGCATCATAAGTGGTGAATCGATGGAGGCTGTGCGCGGTCGTCACTTGCCCTGGGTGGCTATTCCGCATTGGTGACGGGGAGTTTGTGTGCTGGCGGTCACGCGGGTGCCGTCATCTACACGAAAGGGAAAAATGGGAAACAGTCACCGCTCCCGCACCCAGCCGTGGCCGGCAGCACCGCGCCGGCGACATTGCCGAGTTCGTCAAAGACCGCTCAAGACGCATGAGTATCAGCCGAATTTCAGATCCAGCACCTGATCACCCGATGTCCAGGTGAGCTCCGGATCCGGCCCCCGATGATGGAAGAATCCCAACAATGCCGCCTTTGCAGTCTCCAGGTCGACCACAACGCCGCTGGGCGCATATGCAGGGCCTGAGGGAATCGAAATCTCGGTCTCAGCCTTTCCGACGATGGAACCGAGAATCCGCCACTCGCCCTCTTCCTGCCGATGTGCTGCACAGTGCACGATGAAACCGGTCACCGGGTTACCCATCGCCTCGAACAATCCGTCCTTGCGTTCAACACGGAAACACCCTGACTTCGCGCTGTCCCACAAAGAGAGGGCATCCAATGAAGCTGTCTTCGCACTCTCCGTCCGTTGCTCCTGAGCACCATTGATCACCCACACATCACGCAGTACCTTTGGCCGACTCTCACGTAATCCTTCGCTGACGGTGTTGCCGACCATCACGCCGATGGCGTTGGCTGGTATCAGAACCGGCCAGATCCTGGACCAGGGTTCAGGAGACTGAGAAAGAAGCGCGCACTCCGCAATAACTAGGACGAAGAGAACAACCGCCACCAAGTTTTCGCGAACGAAAGCTCGGACTGAACCGCCCCCTACAAGGCCAAGGACAATCAAGGCGGCGATCTCCACACCTTTGGAACCGTTAGTCAGGGAAAAGAGGACGAAAAAGGTCCCTAATGCAAACACCAGTGCCGTGGCCAGGAGAGCCCAGGTCCCTCGAACAAAGCGAGAAAGCGGCGACGAATTCTGCATATCTCTCATATCCTCAATCACCTACAAGCAGGAAGTTCGCGAGATCGAATCCGCCCCCAAGGGAAGTTCCTACAGCTGCCGAGCGCACTAGTGCAGTTCCGTTCACGCCGCCGCGAAGTCCCGACAACGTGCTGGCGTTGGTCCGAGCCGCCTGGGCCAGGGTACTCGACGGAGAAGGGCCGCCGGGGACATGAGTCAGAGCGCCGCCAGTAAAAGCAGACAACGCCACGTCTCCAATCTGAAGCTGTTCCCCGGATATCGCCCTATCCGCAGCAATTCCAGCTACGCCACCGCCGCTTCCAATGGCAGTCATTATCAACCGTGCTGGCGCTCGGGCAATAAGTCCTGCAGCGGGCGAATTCGCTGCGAAACCAGCGGCTTTGGCCAGAGTTCCGCCCGCCGGTCCCGCTAAACCCCCAACAGCTCCGCTCACGCCGCCGCCAACCATGGCACCAGCGAGACCTCGCCAGTCCTGGACGCCTCCGTTCTTGGCAGCGTAGATGACCCCACCGCCAACTGCACCCGCGGCTCCGTTGACAGCTGCGTTGATAGCGACGTATCCACCCAATCTGGTTACGCTCGACGCGGCAGCCATTGTGATGCGAGCAGCAGCGACGCCAGCCCCTCCCAGAGCGCCAGCGGCACCGCCCGCAAGGGCTTCCACGCCCACTTGTCCCCAATTCACGGCACCGTTCGCTGCTTTCTGGGAAATCGTCGATATGCCCCCACTCGCCAATGCCCCGGATACTGCACCAATCAGCACCATGCCAGCCGGGCCGCCCACCCCAGTGCACATCAGCGCAACTCCGGCAGCGATCGCTAACCCACCGGCAACGTATTCCCAGTGGCTCCCAGCCGCCTGATCGTGGGCCTCGAGATCCGCGTCAGTAAGGGGGCGCAGCCCGGCGGGGTCGGTGGTGTTCAGCGGGTTGTTGCCAGCGTAGGCGTAGGGGTTGCCGTCCCAGCCCGCACCCAGGATCGGGGACAGGGGGTCGGTGGAAAGGAAACCACGGCTGGCCGGATCGTAGGCGCGCGCGCCGAGCCACTCCAGTCCCGCGATGTCCAGGCCGCCGTTGCCGGTCAGGGTGATCCCGGCCGGCAACAGTCCGGCCAACCCGGCAGAACCAGCACCGGGCGTGCCTCCGGGTGCCGGGTCCGGGATGGTCGGTGAGCCGATAACAGCCCACGGGTCGGTCTGATCGGTCGGGCGGGCCGCACGCCAGCCCGGCGCCATCCACGCGTCCCCGAACCCGGTGACACCGCCCGGTAACGACAAAACCTGCCCGTCGCCGATACCGGCCAGCACCGGGAACGGGCTGGCGGTGTCCCACCACAGCTCCGTGCCGTCAACGCCAGCCAGCTCACCCAGGGCATCCACCCGCAGCTCATGCCGGGACATCGCGATCCCGTCGGGCGTGCGGTCCGTGGTGGTGTTGAGGTGGCCGGTGGGTCCCCAGGCGTATTCGGTCCAGGACCCGTCGGTACCGATCAGTCGGGTCCGGCGACCCAACCCGTCATGCACATACTCCGTCCGGGACCCGTCCGGTTCCGTCACCGACACCAACTGCCCGGCGGTGTCGTACTCGTAGGTTCGGGAACCGCCCGGGGCGGATTCCTGCACCAGACGCCCGCCGGCGTCATACACCCACTCCGACACCACAGCCGGAACGGACGTATCCTGCTCCCCGTTCCGGGTTGTGGCCGCCGAGACCATCTGCCCGGCACCGTCGTAGCCGTACCGGGTCACCGCCCCAGCCCGGGCCAGCCCGGTGATGCGGCCGTCGCCGTCCCGACCGAGCAGTGTCACATCAGCCGTGCCCGGGTCAGAACGGTCCGCACGACTGTGCTCGGCCAGGCTCCCGTACCGGTATACCCACTCCTGCACCAGCTCCCCCGCCGTGGCAGAGAGGATGCGCCCCGAACGGTCGTGCGTGAAAGTGGCCTCGCCGAGGGCGGGGTTACTCACGGCGGTCACCCGGCCGGCAGCATCCCGGCGATACGTGGTGGTAGTGCCGTGCGCGTCGGTGAACGCAGTCCGGTTGCCATCGGCGTCGTACGCCCAGGACAACCCGCGGGGCCCGCGGGTGCGGGAGGTCAGCCGCCCGCACCGGTCAAAGCCCAGCTCGTGCTCCACAGCCAGGCCCTCACCGCCCAGTGAATCCGAAATCACCACACGGCGGCGGAGCCGGTCCCGGCTGATCGAGGCGAGGAGCTTCCCGTCCACCGAGGTGGTTGCTTCCTGCCCGGCGGCGTCGTAGGTCCAGGTGGTGGTGTGGCCGTCCGGGGTGGTCTGGGATAGTTGCCGGCCGGCGGGGTCGTAGGTCGCGGTGGTGACCCGGCCGAGGGGGTCGGTGACCGCGTCGACCTGGTCGGTGGCCGTGTAGGTGCGGGTCGTCACCCCGCCGAGGGGGTCGGTGACCCGCACCAGGCGCCCGCGAACGTCGTACTCGAACCGGGTGCGCCCGCCCACACCGTTGACGGTGCCGGTCAGTTCCCCCGCGGTGTTGTACGTGAACCGGCGGGTTCCGTACCAGGTGTCTTGGGAAAAGCTCAGCCGCCCAGCCTTGTCGTACCCATACCGGGACACACCCTGGCCGGGGCTCCGGCGCGACAGGAGCCGCCCGCAGGGGTCGTACTCGAAGGTCTCGACCTCGCCCGTGGGCAGGGTGCGCGCACTGACCCGCTGGTCGGCGTCGTAGGTGAGTTCGGTGACCGCGCCGAGCGGGTCGGTGGTTTTCCAGGGCCGGCCGCATCCGTCGTACTCGTACTGCGTGAGCGCGCCGGCGGGGGAGGTGATCGAGGTGATCTTCCCGGCCACGTCCCGGCCGAGCACCGTCAGGCCGCCCTCACCATCGACCAGTTCCACCGGGTTGCCGGCCGGGTCATAGGAGATGAGTTCTGCGGAGCCGTCTTCACCTTGCACCCGGGTGGGGCGGCCGTAGGTGTCAAAGCTGTAGGTGGCGCTCCCGAACGCGTCTGCCAGGGTGGCCGTGCCCGACTGCCGGTCCGTGGTGGCGTCCGTGCGCACGCCGGTGGGGTCGATGACGGCGCTCAGCGCACCGACCTGGTCGTACTCCCGCGCCCAGTCGTGGCCGGCGGGGTCGGTGATCCCCACGAGCCGGGACAGCGTGTCGTGCACGAAGCCCCACCGGGCGCCGTCGGGCAGCACGGCGGCGGTGACGTTGCCGAGTTCGTCGAAGACCCGCTCGATGCTGCGGCCCAGGGGGTCGATGGTGCGCACCAGCTCACCGTTGCCGGCGTATTCGAGTTCGGTGCGTCCGCCGTCCGGGGCGATGGATGCCGTCGTGCGCCCGGCCAGGTCGTGTTCAAACGTCCAGACGGCGCCGTCGGGGTCTTCCCGCCGAACTAGCAGCCCCGCGAGGTCGTAACCGAAGCGGGTGTGCGCACCGGAGGGGGTGATGGCCGCCACCGGCCGGCCGGCCGGGTCGCGGACGATCCTCGCGATGTCTCCGACCGCGTTCTGGGTGGCGACGAGGTCACCGAAGTCGTCGTAGTCAAAGCTGACGGTCACCCCTGCCGGGTCCAGCACCCGGACCAGTTGCCCGTTCCGCCACACCAGCTCGGTGCGCCCGTCCAGCGCGTCCAGAATCACCGAGGGGTCCCGGGTCACCGCGTCGGCGTACTCGAAGGAAATGACCGAACCGGTTTCGGTGACCAGGGTATCGATGCGGTCGTGGTCGTCCCAGCCGTAGGTGAGGTCGGCGCCTTCCGGGGTGACGGTGCGGGTTCGCCGGCCCCGCCCGTCGTAGCCGTGCACCGTGACGGTTCCGTCGCGCTCGGTGAAGGAGACGAGGTTTCCGTGGCCGTCATACGCCATCGACTGCCGGTGGTCGTGGGAATCAAGCACCCCGACCAGGCGGCCCTTCGCGTCGGCGATCCACGAGTTGGAGCGGGTACCGTCCTCATCCGAGACCACGGTGACCCGGCCCGGCAGATACGCGAACCGGGTTCGGCGCCCGTGCTGGGTGACCTGGAGCACAACCCTGCCGTGCTCGTCATAGGTGTTTTCCGCTTCGAGAACCCCCGCGCAGGAGAAGACCGCCTCGATCAGGCCCTGCTCGTTCCACCGGTACGTTCGCGTGCCCAGGTCCGTCACCACGCCGGTCAGCTGGCCGGCGTCGTCGTAGGCGTACTCCACCCGACGCCCGTCCGACGCCCGCACCACGGCCACCCGCCCGTCCAGGTAGTCCACCTCCAGGAACCGGCCCCGCGCATGCGCCAGCCGGGTCACCGGTCCCACCGTGCCGTCGTCGGCCGGCGCATCCCGCACCGCGGACACCGTGCGGTCCGCACCCGATCCGGACCCGAGCCAGACCCCGGCCAGGCTGTAAGCCCACCAGGAACCCTGGTTGTCCCGGACCACCAGAACCTCCGGGGTCCCCACTGTCAGGTGGCGCAGCTCGGCCAGGTCAATGGTCGCCGCCGGTTCTTGGCTCAGCCAGAAGTTCTCGTTCACCGCCCGGCCCCAGCCGGACCCCTCGCGGGGGAAGTCGACGGCGCGCCCATCGGCCAGCACCCACCGGCACCCCTCGTCGGAGACCGCGAGGTGCTGGTCGAGGACCGAGGCCCAGCCGGGACCGAACACGCCAGGCACCTCCAGTCCCGACGCCAGCGAGTTATACATCCGCGACAGAACGACGTTGGCGGCCATGCCGGTGAACCCCAGATCCGATTCCGGCTCGATGAAGTTACCCGTGGCTGTGTTCACCGGGTCGTTGGCGTACCCGCTGGTGGGAATGGCCCCGGCCGCCTTCGGCGCAGCCACGACCAGCGCCGTGCGGCTGGCACCGACACCTGCCGCAGCCAGCGCCGCAGCCACGCCCGCATCCGAGACCGTCGAGATGTTTCCCTCGCCACCAGCGGCAGCGAACGCGTCCGCCACGGTCACGGCCCAGTTCGCATCGTTTTCGTTGGCGGTCAGATACGCACGGTAGGCGCTGACCACGCCGGCGGCATCGATCGTGCCCCAGTTGCAACTGGACGCAAAGTCTGAGAGGTGGCCTTCCAGCGTGCCGGGGGCTCCAGCCAAACCGTCATCCAGGCTGCGGGAGCTAGCCGCGAACGACCGCAAGGACTCGGGCCGCGCCGAGGACGTCCCTCCCGCGGATCCGCTGCCGGGCGATGGCGTGTCCCGCGACCCGGTACTGGGCACGGTCGCACCAAACTTGGGGGCGCTGGTCGGCTCCATGTCGGGCCGCGCTTCGCCACCTGACCACCAGTCACCGATCTGCTCGAACACGTCCCGGTCGTTGTAATCACGGACCCACGCGTTGTTCTTGACGCGCCGCGCATCCTCTTTTATCGCATCTGACGTCATGGCGTTGATGTATCCGGCGACGGTCCGCATGGCCTCTGCCAACGCTGACGCGTCGGTGACCGCCACGCCCGCGTTGGCTGCGAAAACAGTTGAGAAATGTCCCTGGAAGTCTTCCATCGCCGACGTGACATGCGTCCCGCGCGAACCCGACTCTTCCTCAACCCTGAGTGCCGCCGACTCGAACGCCGACTTCACCGTTCCGGCCACGCCATAATCAAACTGCCCACCGTGGGCCGCATCCGAAACCGGCAACAACGGCATCTCTACGAAATCGGTCACTATCAAAGCCCCCCACTGGACACGAACTGCAACTGAAACAGAAAACTAAAACGCAGGTACTAACCCCCGGGCCCTGGAACACCCACAACCGGTGCAGGGACACATCCCAGACCGGCCGGATACCGCTGTGCGTCACGGCCAGGTGGCCCGCTCACCAGAGCGGCGCGACTACCCGGCCGTGACGCGGTCACGTCTGACTCAGGCGCCGCCGCCCGCGGAGAAGATATCCTGCGAGATCTTCTGCAGCTGCCCGCGCAACTGCTCCAGCTCCTGCTTGGCCTTATCCAGAGCAGCCTTCGTTTCGGGCCACGTCGAACCGCGGAACTCCGCAGCGAGCGGGCCGTCCCACACATTCGGATCCGACAAAATTCGGCCCTGTGAATCCAGCGCTGAAATCTGGTCTGTGAAACCCCCGTTGATGATTGACTGCACCTGCCCGATGGCAGACTTCGCTTGCTCAGTAGACAACACTCGCGACATAAACATTCCTCCCAATGAGTACCGCTTGTCCGCCGGACTCTTAACAGCCGGCGACAGGACGGTGCTGACGCTACCAACACATCGACCACAAAACCCAATAAAGCGCAAAAAAATTGCTGACCACAACTCATTATTGAGCTAAGACCTGCACTGCTGGACCCCGATTAGTACTATCGCAGGCGCAACCCCCTATCATGCAGGAGGCACAGTGAAACCAGGGGGGACGATCATGCCTAGATTTACCAGCACCTACCAGCTCTTCGCGGGGAAGCGCAGCGGGTCGCGTCGCGCTCTGAGCGCGGTCGTCATCTCCATCGGCCTGCTCGTGACCACATCGTGTGCCTACGCACCCCAGCCGGCGCCTATTGCCGACCCGGTCAAGGTCCTGCAGAACGTCCGCGTGAGCCTGACACCGTCAGCCGAAATCGAGACGGTCGAAGGGACCACGATTTCGGTGTCGGCGACCGGTGAATCGTCCTCCGAGGACACGACGTACGACGCGGAAAAAGTCGTGGGGGAACTGCCAGTACGGGTGAGCCTGCAGTACCGGGCGGGAACCAAGTACGGCTCCGATCTCACCGAGCTGCGCGGCCACACCGGGCCGGTCGAGATCACCCTGACGCTGGAAAACCTCACCGTGAAGCCGCAGGCCATCGAGTATGACGCCGCCGGCCAGACCCGCGTCGACACTGCCCTCGTCGGGGCCCCACTGACAATCGCCGCCTCGACGCACCTCACCGGTGTTCGGGCGGACCAGGTCACTGCTGGTTCCGCGGATGGCACGACGGGCACCAATGGCGTGCTGAGCGAGACCGAGGATGGCGCGGCGGTCGTGCAGTGGGCGACCATACTGGCCCCGCCTCGTTCTGGTGCGAGCACCACACTGCGGCTCGTCGCTGACGTCACAGACTTTGAGGTTCCCACCATCGACGTTGCCGTCCAGCCCGGCCTCAACACTGACCTCAGCGCTGACGGTGTGCTCGCTGGCGCGTTCTCCTCCGGCGCCGGGTCGGAGCTGGAACTGCAACGCCGCACCATCGCGCTGGTCTCCGACGTCAATACCGTGCTGACGAAGGCCGGATCGACCATTACCGATGTGCGGCGGAACCTGCAGGAAACCTCGCAGACACTGGGCACAACGACCGCAAGCGATCTGCGGGATAACTCCCAGGCGCTGGCCGGAACCATGTCCGGGCTCAAAGCGCAGCTGGGAAGCCTGGGCACCGACTTGGAGTTCGCAGCCAAGGCCACCCAGTCCACGACGTCGTCCCAGCTCCAGCAGACGGTCGCCGCCGTGGACGCAATGCTGGGCGACACTACGGCAGTTGCCGCGCCGGTGCCCATCACTGGCGTCGGCTGTACCGCCGAGGTGACCCAGTCGGAGAAGACGACAACGGTCTACTCCAGCATCCTGACCATGGCCTCGCAGCTCGACGCCTACGCGACGGTGAGCGCCGGATGCCGCGACATTGTGGCGGGTGCCCTTGAAGCCACGATGGGCCCCGAGAATCCCACCGCGCAGGACTGCGCAGAGCAAGGCTCCATGACGTGCTCCCTTTACGGATCCGCCGTGACCGTGACCGCGGCGCTGCTGGGTCTGGTGCAGACGGGCGATGAGCTCGTGGCCGACCTGCAGCCGCAGTTGGTCCAGGGCGCTATCACCGACCAGGCGGCGTCCACTGCCACGCTCGAGCAGGTTCGCACGGATTTCGCGGTGATCCTCGACGGCGCTGAGACTCCGGAAGATTACAAGACGAGCCGCGCAAACGTGGATGAGGCGATCAAGACTTCCCGGGTCTCCGTCACCGCCGCCAGTGACGCGGCAGCGGCGGCCCGCAGCACAATCGATGGACTGCGCCAGAAGCTGATCGATATCCAGGCGACCGCAGAGGACGCCAGGACCGAGTCGGGTGACGGCTTGGGGCTTGACGGTTCGATGGTGAATCAGAGCCAGCAGCTGGCCGCGGAACTGTGCACGATGGCCGATGTCGATACCGATACCGGTCCCGGTACCGGTACCGCCGCCCTGCCCGGCGTTGGACGACTGTCATCTCAGGATGTGGAGCACCTCCGCTCCTACTTAACGGACGTTCCGTGCGAGACCTCAGAAACTCTCGAAAATCCGGCACCGGCGTTGACCCCGCCGACCGGGTTCGAGGCCCCGTTGGATGCCCGGCTGAAGGCGCAGACGGCCGCCTGGGACGCCGTGCTCCTGGCCACCGACACCGCCGCGCAGGACCAGTTGATCGGGCAGGCGTTTGCTGCGCTCGAGACGGCGCATGCAGACGTCGTGGCCAAGCTGGACGCGATAGAGGCGGCCGTGAAGGCGCTGGACGGCACCGCCACGGGCAATGTCGCCGACACGAGACTCCTGCTTGACGCCGTGAATGCCGCACTCGCTGACGCCATCGAATCCTCCGGCCAGGTGAGCTTGGCGCTGGTGAGCCTTCAAGAGCAGCAGGACCAGCTCGGCGAAAAGATCACACAGTCTCTCGGCGAAGTCTCGGCTGAGACCGCTGCCGAGGTTCTTCAGAGCGTGGACGAACAGGTCCGCCAGGTTGCCGGGATCGGCGACGCCGGAGCGGGCGCCGTGACCGCAGCTTTCAACCGCTCCATCTCCGGGTTGAAGGCCACCTCGGATGAGGTGGTGTCCGACGCCGCGGGCACGGTCGACAAGCAGCGCGGTGAACTGTTCGAGCAAAGCGACGCCCTCTCCGCCTCCTTGGACAAGAGCACGCAGTCATCACTTGCGAGCATCGCCTCGAGCACATCCGGTTCGACCCGGGACGTCGAAGGCGCAAACGCCCTCCTGTCCTCCAGCTTCAACGGGCTGATGCTCGATCTCGGTGATCGCTCGGTGAACGGGTCCGGTCTCCTCGGCGCCATGGCCACCAGCGCCGCCAAAGCAGACACCGCCGATTATCAACTGGCGTTGGCCTCGCAGAACGCTGAGGGGTACACCAACATCCGCTCCCGCGATGTCGCCGGGCTGCTGTTGGGGCAGGCGCAGTTCAAAGCCTCGCTGACCGCAATCGATGAACTGCCCGCGTTCCACCTCGAGGTGCCGGCCGGCGCGACGTCGAAGACCCTGTACACGCTGCAGATCGGCGGCACCGAATGAACCGCCGCAGCAGGCTCGTGATCATCGTCTCCGCTGGCGCCATCCTCGTCACTGCGGCGACGATCGCCCTCACCGGCACCCTCAACCGCCCCGACGAGACTTCGGTAGCCGTGACGGTGCCTGTTGCGCTCAAGGCGGATGGCCTGCCGAAGAACTTCTCCATCGGAATCGTCCTCACCCTGGGCCAGTCCGGCGAGCCCGGCTCCGAATACAACCGGGCGGCCCAGGGCGCGGTCGTCGCCACGCAGCGCTTCGCCCAGGGCGGCGCTGCCATCACCCTGTTGGCCCAAAACGACAGCGGCTCGGTTGACGGTGCTCGCGCCGCTGTCGAGACGCTCGCTGATCAGGAAGTGGCCGGCGTTATCGTGACCAGCACGGGCCCGCAGGCGCAGGCCGCGGCGAAAGCGGCCGAGGAACGCGGCATCCCGGTCATCTCGCCGTACGCCGACGTGACGGAACCCGGACAGGCCACCTGGACTACCGGACCGTCGGGCCCGTCCGTCGAAGCCGCCATCCACACGGCGCTGCAGGGCAAGACCAGGGTGCTCCTCGTCGAAGACGGCGGCTCGGTCCCCGCGTCAGTCACCGTCTCGCAGACACTGAGCCTCACGGGCTTCGAGGATGTGCCGGCTCTGGCTCAGGAGGCCGCCATCCAGACCGGCGATCAGCTGCGCCCCACTGCCGAGGATGCTCCCGCCGACGCCGAAGCCACGAGGATCGCCGAGCCTGCTGACGCTGTGGTCGTCGTGGCAGCCACCCCGCAGCGACTGGCCCGGCTGATCCAGGCCCTGCAGGCGCGAAACGTGTCCGTCCCCCTGATCATGCCCAACGGTGCCACGGCCCCGGCCTTCGCCTCTACGCTCGCCGAGCTCGACGGTGACGGCTCCGGTCAACTGGTCAGCATTGCCGCTGACGGAGGTGACACCACCGCGCTCCGACAAGACGCCCAAGGGCGGGGAATGTCTGCTTTCCTTTCCGCCGTGCGCCTGACGTCAGGCAACTCGGACATCATGAACGTGACCGCCGACGCCCCCTTCGCCGCAGACGCCTGGGCTGCGGACTCACACAGCCACGACGCCGTCATCGCACTGGTGCGGGCCGGCGCGCTGGCCGGAAGCGTAGATCCTTCGAAGGTGGGCGCGGCACTAAGCACGCTGTCGCTCGGGCCCGACGAGGGCCTCGCCGGTCCCGCTCTGGACTTCTCGCACTCCGCGGCGCTGTCCGTTGAGCCGCTGCTGGTCTATGCATCCCCGCAGGACCTGGGCCTGCGACCGGCCGACGAAGCCGCCCCGCGGTTGATCTGGATGCCGGCGCCGGCAGGTTCCTGACCCGCTCTCCCCGACCTCGCCCCTGAGCGGACCGAACTTAGCTTCACCACGGAAGGACCGCTCTATGCGTGTGTTGATCGACTTGGACGAGCGTCGTTTTGAGTGCGAGGTGGCATACGCCGCGCCGTCCACCACGCTGGCAGACTTCCTGGAAACCGCCGGCGGTCCGCGGCTGGCTCCTGATGAGGCGGTCTTCGTCAACGAGAACGAGGTGCGCGGGGCAACCCCGCTCTCGGAGCTGATCTTCCTGGAAGGCAGCCGCATCGCGCGAGCTCCATGGCACAATCCGGAGCGAGTGCGCGACTGGAGTGTGACGCTCGCCGGCGGCCAGCGTGCCGGCGGGGTGATCAACGTTCCGCGAGGACGCGAAATGCTCATTGGCCGGTCTCCGCACGCGGACGTGAGCCTTCACACCGAGAGCGCGTCGTGGGATCACTGCCGCCTGCGCCGGGAGGAGGACGGGTTGCGGGTTCTGGACGGCGGTTCCACGAATGGCACTCTGGTCAACGGCGAGCCGATCACGGAGGACGGCATCCTGGTCACGGGCTCTGCCACGATCACCGCGGGCGGCACGGTGCTCCTCCTGCGCCGGTCCCTGGACGAGACTCCTGCACCGCCGCCTGGCAGCCTGCACAACCTCACCCCTGCGGCAACGGCGCCGTTCAACCGGCCTCCCCGCCCGGGGCAGACCCCGGCAGGCGACCCGCTGACCCCGCCGAGCCGCAAGGATGTGCCGCCGGCCGGCAAATTCAGCTACATCTCGGTGCTCGCACCCCTGGTGATGGCTGCGGCGATGGTGGTGATTCTGCGGGACCTGCGCTTCGCCATGTTCGCCCTGCTCAGTCCGGTGATGGCCGTAGGCATGTGGTTTGAACAAAAGCGTCGCCACGCCCGCGGCCTCAAGGACGAGGACAAGCGATTCGTCCAGGCCCTTGAGGAGTTCGAACAGCAGATCCGCACGGCCGCAGCGGCGGAGTCCGCGCGACTCCACCGCATGATCCCCGATCCTGCGACTGTGGTGCGGCGAGCGTCCCTGCCCACCACGTCCCTGTGGCAGCGCCGCGCCGACTCCCCCGACTTCCTCGCACTGCATGCAGGCACGGGTGACGTGCCGTGGCAGCCCGAAATGGACCGCGCTGGCGGATCCCGCCTCGACGAGAAAGTGAAGGACTCCTTGACGTCCGCGCGCTTGCAGGCCGCGCCCGTCCTGGTGGACCTGACGGATGCCGGCGTCGTTGGCATTGTCGGTCCCCGCGATGGCGCGTTGGCGCTCGCGCGGTCCCTGCTCGCCCAGGCTGCGGTGCACGTGGGTCCGGCCGATCTCACGATCGGTGTCTTCTGCGACGCCGGGCGCGCCGACGAGTGGGAGTGGGCCTCGTGGCTGCCGCACACCCGGCAAGCCGGCAGCAGCACCGGCGAGCGCTGGATGTCCATGCACCGCGAGACCAGCCTGGCCATGCTGCGCTCACTCAAGGACACCGTCCAGGAGCTGCCCACACCGGCGATGCTGGTGGTCCTGGACTCCGAAGTGCTGACAGAGGGCAGGGACTCCCCGGCTCGTGCGCTGCTCGGCATGGGCCGCTCCGAGCCCGGGATCCATGTCGTCCCGCAACGGCGTGCGTCCCGGGTGGCGGGCATCGTCATCGCTACCTCGGAGGAGCAGTTGCCGGCCAGCTGCACCACCATCATCAGGGTGGGAGCAGACGCCGCTGCCACCGTGGACCAGCCGGAAACCCGGAGCCGGGTGGAGGACGTCATCTTGGCGGGCCTGGACCAGGACGAGGCCGTTCGCTGCGCGATGAGCCTGGCCCACTTCGATGATCCGGAGTTGAGCGTGCCCGGCGCCTCCCTGCCGTCCCTGGTTCGGCTCCCTGCGCTGCTTGGCTACGATCGTCCGGACGCGGCGACGATCCGTCGCCTGTGGCAGGCCCCCACGGGAGTTTCCACACCGATAGGCGCCGGCGAGAACGGGCCACTGACCCTCGACCTGGTCAAGGACGGCCCCCACGGCCTGGTCGGCGGCACCACCGGATCGGGCAAGTCCGAGTTCCTTCGCTCGCTCGTGGCCGGCCTCGCGGCACGCAACGATCCGACCCGCCTGAACTTCATCCTGATCGATTTCAAGGGCGGAGCGGCGTTCAAGGCCTGCGAACGCCTGCCGCACACCATCGGCACCATCTCCAACCTGGATGAACAACTCGCCGACCGCGCCCTCCGCTCTTTGGAGGCGGAGATGGAGCGGCGCCAGCGGGTGTTCGCCGGGGCCGGCGAGGGCGTCGACAATCTGGATGCCTATCTGGCCACGAACCCGGCCGAACCGATGCCCCGGCTGCTGCTGGTGATCGACGAGTTCGCCATGCTCGCCAAGGACTTCCCGGACGTGCTCAAAGCGCTGGTCAGCGTGGGTGCCGTGGGCCGCACCCTGGGGGTGCACATGATCCTGGCCACGCAACGCCCGGCCGGGGTCGTCAGCGAGGACATCCTCGCGAACACGAACCTGCGGGTTGCGCTCCGCGTGCAGAGCCGCGACGACTCCACCAACGTCATCGGTGTGCCCGCCGCCTCGGCGATCGGCCGGGCCCAGATGGGGCGCGCCTACGTAAAACTGGGCCAGGACGACATCACCCCCGTGCAGACCGCCCTCGTCACCGGTCAAGCGCAGCTCGGCGGCACCACCGTGGACGTGCGCGGTATCCGCCAGTTCGGTGTTCCGGTGCCCGCGGTGGCGACGCCTCGATCTGCGGACGTGGACGAGAACGACCTCGACCTCCTCATCGACGCGGTGATCGAAGCCAACACTGAGGCCGGGTACGCCCGGCCCCGGCAGGTCTGGCCGGAGGCCCTGGGTGAGCGGGTGGAGCTGGACGGTTTCCTCCCCCTGCCGCCCGAAGAAGCCCCTGCCGCCCTGCCCAGCGCCCTCACCGGCCTGGAAGCCCCGCTCCTGCCGATCGTGGGCGCCGTCCGCAACTCCTCCGTCCTGGTGTCCATCGTGGATGAGCCGGCGCTGCAGCGGCAGTCCCCGGCGGGATGGGACATGTCCGTCGGGAACCTGATGCTCATGGGCGTGGCCGGCTCCGGTACGAGCACCACGCTGGCCTCGATCGCGCTGACCCTGGCGAAGGAGTGTGATCCGGCGGACCTGGATCTGATGATTCTCGACATGGGCTCCCGCGAACTTGAGCCCCTCGAAGCCCTGCCACACACGGTGGCCTACGTGGGAACGGGTGCCGGCGCCAAGGAGCAGCAGGCCCGATTCTTGCGGCATCTGCACACGGAGCTGGAGCGCCGCCGCGCCGAACCCGGCGGCCACCGCCGCACCGTGGTGCTGCTGGACGGTCTGGCGTCGCTGCGGGATGAGTTCCAGGATTTCGATGGACAGCAACTGCTGGCTCTGCTGTACGGCGCCTACGCGGACGGCCCCGCCCTGGGACTCTCGTTCGCTGTCTCGACCACCCGCGCCAAGGCGGTGCCTTCGGCCATGAACGAGGTAACCCTGCAGAAGTGGCTCTTCCGGCTGGCAGACACCTACGACTACTCCTCGCTCGGTGTGCGAGGCAAGGAGATCCCCGCTGCGTTCCCCGGACGCTGCGTCGACCCCCGCACCTCACTTCAGATGCACGTGGCCACACCGGGCATCGGACTGGTCGCTGCGGTGGACCGGGTTCGGCAGCAGTGGGCACACGTGCCTGCGAAGAACGCCATGGTCAGGCGCCTGCCCACTACGGTCACGCTGCCCGAGTTGGGTGTTGAACCCCAGCTGGAGGGCGAGCCCTGGCGTATCCCGGTGGGGGTCGGCGAGATGGACCTCTCCCCTGCCTTCCTGGACGTCTACGAGGGTGAGCACGTGCTCATCGCGGGGCCTGCCCGTTCGGGCAAGTCCACGCTGCTTCTCGCCCTGGCCGGAGCGGTGCGTGGCGCCGCCACCGACCGGGGTCCGGCGCAAGTGTGGGGCATCTGCGATCGCCGATCGCCGTTGGCCACCGCCGCGCTGGACCGAACGGCCATCGGCGCGGACGACGTGCCTGCCCTGCTGGCTGCCCTGCGCCTCGAGCGCGGCACGGTATTCCTCCTGATCGACGACGCCGAGCGCTTCGAAGACGCCGATCAATCCATCGCGGCTGTGGTGGCATCCAGGCGGGCCGGGCTGTGCGTCATCGCCGTCGGACGCGCCGCCGATCTCCGCGGGCTGTACAGTCACTGGACCAAGACACTCCGCAAATCCCGCCTCGGCGTGCTTCTGCAACCGGATGTTGACTACGACGGCGAACTGCTGGGCGCGATCCTTCCCCGCAGAGCGCCCGTGGCGCTGACGGTGGGGCGCGGGTACATCGGGGTGGGCGGACAAATGGCACTGATCCAGTCGATGAGCCCAGCGGGTTAGCCCCGGCGTCTGGTGCCCCCGCGGGGGCCGTGACCGGGACTGACGTGAGAATCGGATGGATGCAGCGAGAGGGTACGGGATGCAAATCGCACAAGCGGGTCAGGCGCTGGGAGCGTCCTATCGCTTCGGTGAACGGGTGGGTTCCGGTGCTGTCGGCGAGGTGTGGACGGTCACGTCCACCGACGGCGAGACGTTCGCCGCGAAGGTTCTGCGGCCGGAGCACGCCGACGATTCCGCGCTCGTCGAGCGGTTCGTTCGAGAACGCTCGGTACTGCTCGGGCTCCTGGACTCCCGAATCGTCACCGTGCGCGACATGGTGGTTGAGGGCGCGCGGCTGGCCATCGTCATGGACTACGTCGCGGGCGGGTCGCTGCGGGATGCGGTGAACGCGGCCGGCACGTTGCGTCCCGTGGACGCGCTGCACCTGACCATCGAGGTGTTCGACGCGCTGGCTTTCGCCCACGCCCGGGGCGTGACGCACCGCGACATCAAACCGGACAACGTGCTCCTCGCCCGGCCATGGCCCGACTGCGGTGTGGGCGACGTCCGGGTCTCCGACTTCGGCATCTCCGACGTGGTGGGCGAACGGATCCGCCAGACCACCGGCCTGATCGGCACCCCGCAGTACATGCCTCCCGAGCTCATCAGCCGAGGCCTGTCCGGGCCTCCGGGCGACGTGTACTCCACCGGGGTCATGCTCTATGAGCTCCTCGCCGGGCGCACTCCCTTTGCCGGGCCGGGAACGGATTTCAGCGTCGCCTATCGCCACGTTTCGTCGCGCCCGCCGAGAATTCCCGTCGACGATGCCGTCTGGGACGTACTCGACCGGCTGCTGTCCAAAGACCCCGCACAGCGCCCCACCGCGGCCGAGGCTGCGTCAACGCTCCGGCGTCTGGCTCCCCGTCTCGCCGGCAGCCCCGCCATCGCTCGCGGGGAAGCCCCCGCCGACTTTGCCGCCGCCGACCACGCAGCCACCGTGGTCCGGGGCGCCTTTACGGATGCTGAGCTCGCTGCCCTCTCGGAGCCTTCGCTGTCCGTGGCCGATGCGGAGGCTCCGGAACTCGGGAACGCGGGCAGCGCCACGATCGCCCGGCCGATCCGGCGCGTCGTGGTGCGGCCGCCGGTGGAAGTCCGGCCTGAGGAAACCCCGGCGTCCCCGTTCTGGCGCACGCGTAAGGCGCTGGTTCTCGCCGGCACCGCTGCCCTTCTGCTCGTCGCGATGGTCGTCGGCTTCGTTGTCTTGGTGCCGGGAAACCGGGAGAAAGCGCCCGAGGCTTCCGGCGACCAACTGTCCGCACAGGTGCAGGACACAGCCCTTCCCACCGGCCTGACCATCTCGCGGACCGCCTCCTACGACCCCTCATCCGGCCAGATCCGCGTGACGATCGCGTATGCGGCACAGAAGGCGCCGTTGTCCGGCGATTTTCTCGAGGTGATCCCAGGTGTGGCCGAGGGCGACACCTGCCCGGCGGCCACGTGGGATGGGGCTTCAGCGACCCGCAACCAGCCCTCGATCACCGGCCTCGACGTTGAGTGCGGCTGGAAGGTCTCAGGGGTGGATATCCCGGCAGGAGGTTCCGTCGACGTGACCGTGACGGTGCCGGCATCGCCCGCAGATCAAGAAGCGCTTGACGGGTGGTTGCGCGCCGGGTCTGAGTCGACGACGGCCGCGACGCAGGATCCGGGCGTCATGGGCACCGTTTACCCGGTTCAGCGTCTCATGAGTGTGGAAGTGCGCACTCCGGCCCGTGTCGTGACGCCCAGCCCCCTGAAGATCACCCTGGTTCCCGTCTGGTACGGCGGCGCCGACGAGCTGAACCCCATGTACATCAGCCCGGCGTCGGGAAAGCCCTCCCAGATACTTACCGCGGTGAGCGGCGGCGAGCAAGGGGTGCGGTTTGCCGACGGCTGCGGCGGGGCGTTGGCGGTGGACAGTACCGGGCTCACTGTCACGGCCCTGCAGATCACGCCCGAGTGCACGGTGCTGGCCAGCGTCGGGAACTTCACCCAGCTGCAGTCCCCGAGCTTCGGGATCACGTCCCGCTAGACCCCGCCCGCTAGACCCCGCGAACCGTGAGTTAAGCACCTAAAACCCGAGGCACGGGTTGGGTGCTTTTCTCACGGTTCGCGGATGTATGCCACGATGTGGGCATGAAACGCTCCGCTTCCGCGCATCTCGAACTCGTTGCACACGGGCCCGCTGAGCTGGTTCTGTCCGTCGCCGTCGCCGCGGACGCGAGCGCCACGGAGCTGCTCGCCATCGTGCAGAACGACACCGCGCTCACCTACCGGGACGTCCTCGACGCGCACGGCACCCGGCTCCAGCTCGTCTCGGTACAGGCCGGCCGGATCGACATCGACTACACGGTCGAGGTGTCGGGCGAATCCGGGCCCGCAGAGGTGTCCGACATCGACCTCGTGCGTTACCTCCGGCCCAGCCGCTATATCGAATCCGACCATCTCTGGCCCACCGCGCACGCCGAGTTCCGCGGGCTCACCGGCACCGACCTGCTCAACGCGATCACCTCCTGGGTGGGCACGCACCTGAGTTACGTGCCCGGCGCCAGCCTGCCCACGGATGGTGCGGTGCGCACCCTGCTGTCCCGGCAGGGCGTCTGCCGCGACTACGCCCACCTCGTCATAGCCTTCCTGCGCGCGCACGACGTGCCGGCCCGCCTGGTGTCGGCCTACGCTCCCGGCCTGTCACCGATGGACTTCCACGCCGTGGCCGAGGCGTATCTCGACGGCGCCTGGCAGGTCGTCGACGCCACCGGGCTCGCTCCGCGCCAGTCGCTTCTGCGCATCGCCACCGGCCGGGACGCCGCAGACACCGCCTTCCTCTCCTCGGCGGGCGCCGCAATTCAGCTGAACGTGCTCACCGTCACCGCCGTCGCCGACGTGCTGCCGCGGGACGACGTCACCAGGCTGGCCCGGCTGGCCTAGACGCCACCCCTGGAGTGGTTACAGCGGGGCCGGAAGGCACGCGCTATGGTCCCTGCAGCGCACAACAGACCTGAGAATAACTCACTCGTACCTGTCGCCCCTGTCAGGCCGATGACAGCACGAGCCTCCGCGGCATCCGGCTCCCAACTTGCAAGGGATACTCGTGACGACTGACGCCGGCGCCGTGAGGGCGCTATGGATAGCACCGTCCGCGGACGTCGACCCCCGCGCGGTGCTCGGCGCCGGCAGCACGGTGGCGGACCGCGCCCAGGTCCGCGAATTCGCCCGGGTCGGCCCCGGATGCACGGTCGGGTACGCCGCGTACCTCGGGCCTGGCGTCATCCTCGGACGCCAGTGCACAGTGCAGGATTTCGCCCTTCTCTACGAACCGACCCTGCTGGAGGAACGGGTGCACGTCGGACCAGGGGCCGTGTTCACCAACGACAGGTTCCCCCGAGCCGTTTCGCCGATCGGCCGCCTCAAGACCACGGCGGACTGGGACCTCGTCGGTGTCACCGTGCGCACCGGGGCATCCATCGGCGCCAACACGGTCTGCGTCGCACCCCTCACCGTCGGGCGCTGGGCCGTGGTGGCCGACGGCTCCGTGGTGACCGCCGACGTGCCCGAGTACGCCCTGATGGACGGGATTCCGGCCAGGAGGGTGCACTGGGTGGGACAGAGCGGCGCCCGCCTGGATCGCGTCGGCCCCGACCTTTTCAGATGCCCGGTGACCGGCGCGCTCTACGGCGAACACAACGGCGCCCTCCGCCCACTCGGAATTGCCCCCCGATAAGGTCACAGCGACACCTTCCCAGCCCGGCTATGGTCACGTCGTGAGGACCTGGGCGTGCGCCAGGTCTCGTCAAGAGTCCGTCTCCGGCTTGCGCTATTGCCGGCGTCGGGCTCTGTCCGAGCTGCACCTGTACACCCGACATGCAGGGATGGAACGTGAAAAGAAGTACTTTGCGGCGACCCCTCCGTGCGGCCGGCTGCCCCGCAGCCTCCCACCGCCCCGCGAAAGGTCGACGCTCGTGATACCCGCACCGGAGACGGCCGGGCACCCCCTCATCGAAGCGACCGCCGACGTGGACCCCACCGCGGAGGTCGGCGCTGAGACACGCGTGTGGCACCTCGCCCAGGTGCGCGAAAATGCCTCCATCGGCAGCGGCTGCATCCTCGGGCGTGGCTCGTACATCGGACCCGGCGTCATTCTCGGACGCAACTGCAAGGTACAGAACTACGCACTGATCTACGAACCGGCGGTCCTGGAAGACGGCGTCTTCGTCGGTCCCGCCGTGGTGTTCACCAACGACATGTTTCCGCGGGCCGTCAACCCCGATTTGAGCATCAAAATGGCAGAGGACTGGCATCCGGTGGGTGTGCACGTCGGCACGGGCGCGTCCATCGGTGCGCGGGCCGTCTGCATCGGACCGGTCAGCATCGGCCGTTGGGCGCTCGTCGCGGCCGGCGCCGTGGTGACGAAGGATGTCCCGGACTACGCCATCGTCGCCGGCGTACCGGCCAGACGCATCGGCTGGGTCGGTCGGTCGGGGATCCCGCTGCGGAGAGCTGAGGACGGCCGGCTGACCTGCCCGGCCACCGGTGAGCACTTTTACGAACGTGACGGCGTCCTCCTGGCAGAACGTGAGTCCGGATGAACAAGCGTCAGCTCGGGCTCACCGCGCTCGCCCTCACCGTGGCAGTGGCGACGGCCGGCATGATCGTGGCCCAGCTGCTGCCGGCAGCCGACCGGATTCGCTCGGTGGCGGAATCCACACCGTCGGCCACGGCGCCACCGACAGCCGCCGAGAGCGGCGCCCCCACGCCCACGTCGACCGCGCGGATCGACGAGACGGTGCCGCCGGCTCCAGAGAGACCGCAGGCCGACCCCGCACCCGACACCGATACGGAGGCGGGCCCCCGCACCTCAACCGAAGTGCTCCCGCCCGGGCAGGTCGACGTCACCCTGCCGCCGTCGAAGCCCCGGTCCGCGCTCGTCTCGCTGCCGCTCCCCCCAACCGTGAACTCTCTCGGCGACGTTGTACACGGGTTCCCCACCGATGTCATGCCGGGGATCCCGAACTCACTCGTCGACAACAGCTCGGTGGCGACGCAGGGCGACCGTCTGCAGGCCGCGTTCAAGGCAAGGACCACACTCGGCACCGACGACGTCCTCAGGTTCTACCGGCACCATTTCGCGCCCCTGGGACTCCTTGAAACCCCGGTGACCACGACCGAACGCGGGACAACGCTCAGTTTCGCCCGCGACGACGATTCGGTGACCCTGTCGGTCACCGCCGTCGCCGGCGGATCCAGCTACGTGCTCTTCGGCGTTTTCACGGCGCAGGGTTGACGGCGGCCGGCCCGTGTACATCTCTTTTTCCGACCGGGGATCGGCACAAGGAACGGCATCCCCTCCCGGACGCCCCGTCGCGACGCGGGTCTCGTCCGTCGTCATCGCGCTGGGAATCGTCAGCCTGGTCACTGACGTCTCCTCGGAGTCGGTGTCGGCGATCCTTCCGCTGTACATCACGGGAGTGCTGGGCCTGTCGACAGTCGCCTACGGGCTTCTCGACGGGATCTACCAGGGCGTCAGCGCCATCGTGCGCATCGCCGGCGGCTGGGCGGCGGACCGGGGGGACCAGCCGAAGTGGATCGCGTTCTTCGGGTACGGTCTGTCAGTCCTGGCCCGCACCGGACTTCTCTTCGCAACCGGATTCACGTCCCTGGCGGCCGTCATCGCTGTCGATCGCCTCGGTAAGGGCGTCCGGACCGCCCCGCGCGATGCGCTGATTACAGCGTCATCGCTCCCGGAGAACCTCGGTAGGTCTTTCGGAGTGCACCGCATGCTGGACACCGTCGGGGCCGCGGTCGGGCCACTGCTCGCCTTCGCGATCCTGTTCGCCATCCCGGACGGCTACGACACTGTTTTTGTCGTATCGCTCGCCTTCGCGATCGTCGGCGTCTTTGTGCTCGGCCTGGTCGTACCGAACACCCGTCCTTCGGCAGAGCGCGCCGCACCCGGCACCTCCCGGGCGTCGTTCAGGTGGGCTCAGCTGAGGGATCCGCGGCTGCGCCGCCTGCTCCTCACCGCGGGACTGTTGGGCATCGTGACCATCGGTGACGGGTTCATCTACCTGGTCCTGCAGAGCCGGGATGCCTTCGCGGCGGCCTGGTTTCCCCTGCTCTACGTGGGCACCAACGTCGTCTTCCTCCTCCTTGCGATCCCGCTGGGCAAGCTCGCCGACAGGTTCGGCCGCGCCAGGGTCTTCGTTTGCGGCCATCTCGCGCTCCTGGCTGCCTACGCCTCTGCAGCGGTCCCCGTTGCCGGGCTTCCGACGACGATTCTCTGTCTGATAGCCCTCGGTGCGTTCTATGCGTCCACCGACGGCATCCTCGCGGCGCTCGCGGCCCAGTCGACGTCTGAGGCCAGCCGTGCGACAGCCATCGCCTCCGCCCAGACCGTCGTTGCCGCCACCCGGCTGATCGCGTCCACTGGATTCGGTGTGCTCTGGTTCGCGGTGGGCCGCAACGACGCCATGCTGATCATCGCGGGCGCACTCGCCCTGCTGATCCCGCTGGCCGCTCTCGTCCTGCGCGGCGCGTTCGACCGGACGCAAACGACATGACCGCACGCAAACGCACCATCGCCGCCGTGCTGGTCAGCGCGGTGCTCCTCGGCGGAGCCGGAGGCTACGGCATCGTGGCCTGGGCAGGCTCCCAGGAACGACGGACCGGCGGGAACGCCGTGCAGGCGGTCACCACCGACACGGCGGCGACAGGAGACCGGATCGTGTTCCGCAATACGGCATCCGGCGACGGGTACGGGCTGGTCGCCTTCGTCCCGCTCGCCGATCCCGCCGGTGAGCGCTCGGTGACGGCCCAGGCGTGCGACAGGGTGTACGCAACCACAGTCGTGGAGATGTGCCTCCACATCGACCGCGGGATCGTCACGACGTTCGCGGCCACCCTGCGCGGTGCGGACGCCGCCGAGCTCCGCACCTGGCCGTTACCCGGCATCCCCAGCCGCACTCGGGTATCCGCCAACTCCCGCCTCGTCGCCGTGACAGCGTTCGTGACCGGGGAATCATATGGGACGGTCGCGTTCTCGACTCAGACGACGATTTCCACAATCGACGGCACCGACTACGGCAATCTCGAAGACTTCGCTCTCTTGGTGGACGGTGAGCGCATCACAGCGGCCGACCGCAACATCTGGGGCGTGACCTTCGGCAGCGACGACACCACCTTCTATGCCACGGCGGCCACGGCCGGACGCACCTGGTTGGTGCGGGGCGACCTGACCGCCCGCACCCTGACGGCCATCCGGGAAAGCGCCGAGTGCCCGTCGCTCTCCCCCGACGGTCGTCATATCGCCTACAAGAAGGTCGTTACCGGCACTGCGTCGCCGGTCTGGTCCATCGCGGTGCTCGATCTCGAGACGGGGGTGGAGACTCTCCTCCCCACCCCCGGCAACGTCGACGACCAGGTGGAATGGCTGGATGATTCGACACTGCTCTACGGGCTGGCCCGCACCGACGTCGTCGGTGACAGCGATGTCTGGTCCATCTCCATCGACGGGGCCAGCCAACCTCGCCTTTTCATCCCGCACGCCTGGTCTCCATCGGTGGTGCGCTCATGACTGCCAAACGCGGGCAGAACGCGACACGTCTGGACGACCCCGCGACGGCGCCCCCCACGGTCGATCACGTCCTGATCACCAGGTTCAACCTGCCGACCCCGGGCCCAGAGGGTCGAGTGCGCCAACGCGAGGGATGGCTCACCGGCCGCGCCGACCTCTTCGAGAAATACTGCCTGCCGTCGGTGCGCGCTCAAACCAACCAGAACTTCCGCTGGCTCGTTTACCTCGACCCGGACAGCCCCGAATGGCTCGTCCAACGCCTGGCACCGTTCGTGCGGGACCAGGTCTTCGAGCCGATCTACCGGGCAGAGGTCACCCCGGCCATCATTCTCGACGACATCCGCGCTGGGCGAACCACACCGTCCGCCGACCTGCTGACCACGAATCTCGACAACGACGACGGGCTCGCCGCCGATTTCGTCGACCGCCTACAGCGAATCCCTCCAAGGGGGCCGCGCTCGGCGCTGTACCTCGCGTCGGGACTGATCCTCGGTCCCGACGGGTTGTTCCTCCGCGTCGACAAGCTCAACGCGTTCTGCTCCGTCAGGGAGACCTGGAACGATCCCGTCACCTGTTGGGCGGACTGGCACACGCTGCTCCCTCGGTCCATGCCGAGCGTTGCGGTATCCGGCCCACCGGCGTGGCTGCAGGTCGTGCACGGCAGCAACGTCAGCAACCGGGTTCGCGGCCGGCTCGTCGCGTCGAACGGCTACGCCGCCCTGTTCCCCACCCTGCCCACCGATCTTGACCAGCCGACGCGTACCGACCTGCTCCGCGACCGCCTGTTGAGCGGGCCAGCCAGGCTGCTGCGGGAATCCTCTCGCGCCGCCGTGAAGTCCACCCTGCTATTCCTGGTCGGCAAGCGCGGGGTCGACCGAATCAAGGAGTGGCGCAGCGGGACGACGAAATGACACCAGTCCGCCCCGAGCCGCGTCACTTTACCCCCCGATAAGGTCACAGCGGCTCGTCGCTTGCCCGGCTATGGTCACCTCGTGAGGACCTGAGCCTGCCTCAGGTTTGAACACGAGTCCGTGCCGGGCCTTACCCTTCCGGCCGCGGGCTGTATCCGAGCTGAACCTGTACACCCGAAATGCAGGGATGGAACGTGACCACAACCATTATTTGTCGACCCCTCTGTGCGTCCGGCTGCCTCGTAGCCGACCGCTTCCTCGTTCGACGGCGACGCCGATGAACAAGCGTCAGCTCGGCCTGGCAGCGCTCGGCCTCACGGTGCTGGTGGCCAGCGCCGGCGTCGTGGTCGCGCAGCTGCTGCCCCCGACCGACCGGATCCAGAGCGTGGCGGAGTCGACGCCGCCCACCGCGCAACCGACCTCCGAGCGGAGTGTCACCCCGACGCCGGCCGACACCGACGGTGCGACGCCCGCTCCGGTTGAGGAGGAGCCGACGGACACCGGCGCGGACGGCGAGCGCTGGAGCGAAGCCGACGCCGCGCCGCGCACGTCGACCGAAGTGCTCCCTGAGCAGCCTGAGAGCGTCATCCTGCCACCATCGAAGCCCCGGACCACGTTCGTTTCGTTGCCGCTTCCCCCCACCGCCAGCTCGACCGGAACCGTGGTCGGCGGGTTCCCCACGGACGTCATGCCCGGCATCCCGGAGTCGGTTATCGACAACACGTCCGTCGCGACCGAGGGCGACCGTATGCAGGCCGCGCTGGAGGCCAGGACGTCACTCGGAACCACCGACGTCCTGGCGTTCTACCGGCAGCATTTCG
This sequence comes from Cryobacterium sp. TMT4-31, assembly GCF_004403385.1. NCBI lineage: Bacteria > Bacillati > Actinomycetota > Actinomycetes > Micrococcales > Microbacteriaceae > Cryobacterium > Cryobacterium sp. TMT4-31. Next base: position 18,281 of record NZ_SOGI01000006.1, on the reverse strand, counting down.
CTCCGCTGGGTCTTCTGGAGTCTCCGACCACCGCCGCCAAACGGTCGACGACGCTGAGCTTCGCGCGAGGCGACGACTCCATCACCCTCGCCGTCACCGCCGTCGCCGGCGGGTCCAGCTACGTGCTCTTCGGCGCATTCACCGCGCAGGACTGACAGGCAGGCCCGTGTACATCTCGTTGTCCGGCCTCTGCACGCCCCTCCCTTCCCTTGTCCATGCCTGGTCTCCCTCGGTGGTGCGAACATGACTCTTGATACAGCCCGAATCGTCCTCGGCGGGTCCGCCGTGGACCTGCTCGAATTCAGCGACTCCATAGAACGGATAACCGAGCACCTCGAGGCGCCTGACATCCCGCCCCTGGCGGTCACGTCGATCAACCTCGACCATGTGCATCACTTCGGGGCGGGTGCCGACTGGTCGGGAACGCTCGACGACGACGGACCGGCGCCGGAGGCGGGGCACAGCCAGCTGACCTGGCTGAACCTCATCGATGGTGCCCCGCTCGCCGCGCAGGCCGGCCGCATCACCGGCCGCGCCTGGCCGCGCCTGGCCGGCAGCGACCTGATCGGACCGATCTTGGCGCTATGCGAAAGCCGCGGCACCCGCATCGGCTTTCTGGGCGGGACGGCCGACACCCACGACCGTCTTCTCGCCGAGCTCGCCGTTCGATACCCAGCGCTGTGCGTTGCCGGTCTCTGGGCTCCCGCTAGGGACGAACTGAACGATTCGGTGCGGTCGGAGGCGATCGCCCGCGAGATCCACGATGCCGCCACCGAGCTCCTGATCGTCGGACTCGGAAAGCCTCGGCAGGAGCTGTGGATCGCAGAACACGGGCTGGCGACGGGCTCCCGCGTGCTGCTGGCCTTCGGCGCCGTCGTCGACTTTCTCGCCGGACGGGTGACCAGGGCTCCGCACTGGATTTCCGCGCACGGACTGGAGTGGGCGTGGCGGCTCGCACTGGAACCCCGGCGCCTGTGCACCCGGTACCTCGTGCAGGGCCCACCTGCCTACCTCGCGGTGCGGCGGCGGGAGTCGATCGCCGCCCCCTGGACACCCTCTCCGGCGGTGATCGGAGTCCACCCCCACGATGGTGCGCCAGAGAACCGATTCGTCGGCTTCGCCGACCCGGACGAGCACGCCGACGTGGCCGTCGTTGTCGTCGCCGACAGCACAGTCAGCGTCCTCCCGCTGCTCGAGGAACTCCGAGCGGAGTGTCAGGACCTCCGACTGCGCTGCATCGTGACCGGCGGGGACCCCGGTCGCACCTCCCGGCCCGAGCTGCTGCTCCAACGGGACGTGATCCTGGTGCCGACGGAACGAAACCGCGGCCATGCGGCTTCGATCAATGCCGCCAGAGCCCACATCGGCAGGGCGGACGCTGTGCTCGTGCTCGACGGCACCGGGGAGGTGGAGCGTGGCGCGCTGCGAACCATGGTCGACCGGATGAACCGCGCCGGCGCCGGCGCGGTGGTACCCCGCTTGCTCACCGGTGATGGCGCCACCCGTCGGCACCTGCCCAAGGAACCCACGGTGAGCCGGGCCCTCCTCAGCGCAACCGTCGAAAAGGACGATTCCGGCTCTGGAGGCCGGTTCAGCTCGGTGTACACCGACGCTGAGAGCTACGAGCATGCGCATCAAGTGCGCTGGGGGTTCGACACCGGGCTCCTGGTGCGCCGGGACGTCGACGACCTCGTCGGCGACAGGGACGAGCGGTTCACCGCCGCCCAGGAGTCGGACTACTTCCGCCGCGTGCGTGAGACGGGGGCGCCGATCTGGTACGAACCTGCCGCGCGTATCAGGTCCGAAGCCAGCCCCGGCGTCCGCACGCCCGCGCTGGCGGCGCTGCTCGCCGCGAACCAGGTCCGCTTCACCCGCCGCTATCGGTCCTTCGGTTACGCGCTCGCCTTCCAGGCTGCCTTGGCCGTGACCGCCGCCCGGCACTGGACCGACCCCGCCCAGCGCACGATCGTGCGCGCCCTGCTGACGGGATCTGTCTGGAGGACGGCGCCGGCCGCTCCCCCAAAGCCGGTCGCGGTCACCACGACAGAGCCCGGCCCGTGGGGCAGGTCCGCCACGCCGGCCGGCACCATCATCATCCCCGCCCACAACGAGCGCGCGACGATCGGACGTACCCTCGCCCTGATCGCCCCGATGGCGGCCCTGAACCAGGCGGAGATCATCGTCGTCTGCAACGGCTGCTCCGACAGCACGGCGTCCGTCGCCCGCCGGTTCCCCGGCGTCGCGGTGTACGACATCGAGACAGCATCCAAGACCGCGGCCCTCAACGTCGGCGACGCCGCCGCCCACGCCTGGCCGCGTCTCTACCTGGACGCAGACGTGGCGATCGAACCCACCACGGTGCGCGCGATCTTCGACTCTCTCGGGACCGGGCGCATCCTGGCCGCACGCCCCGAGTACACCTATGACACCACAGGCGCGTCGGCCCTGGTCAAAAGCTACTACCGCGCGCGGCGAAGGATACCGACCAATCGCGACGCCGTCTGGGGCGCCGGTGCCTATGCCGTGAACGCGTCAGGGCACGGCAGATTCGACCGCTTCCCCGACGTCACGGCCGACGACTCGTACGTCGACAGCCTCTTCCGCTCCGACGAGAAGGTCGTCGTACCGACCGGCTCTCCCGTGCGGGTCTTCACACCCCGGACCGTCGCCAGCCTCGTCGCCGTTCTCGCCCGCCAGTATCGGGGGGTCTCGGAATTGGGGACCGAGTCCACGACCGCCGGAAGCATCAGGTCCCTCGTCGCATCCGTGCGCGGCCCGGCGAGCGCGGCCGACGTGGTCTGCTACGGGCTGCTCACGGTGCTCGGCCGGCTCAGGGCCCACCGTGTCGTCAGCCGAGGCCGGGCGGGCTGGGAACGCGACCTGTCCAGCCGAGCACTCCCTCCGGACCTCGCGGCGTGACCCTGACGACTTCGGCCAATCACCCCCTCTTTGGGGTCCGACGGTCTGCCTCGACCGGGATACTGTCTGCTCCGACGGGGACCCTGGTCCCGTCGATTGCATCATGGGTCTGGCTCGTAAAACCTGCCACATCCGATCCGAACCAAGGGGGTGAACGCGTGTACTCATCACGTCGACCCTGCCCGTTCCTGCCATGACCGCGTTGACGCCCGACCGGTCGCCGTCGCCCGCCCCCGGGCGCGACACCTTCGTCAGCGCTGACCAGCCGGCCGATGTCGCGGTCATCATCGTCACCTACAACAGCGAGGCAGACGTCGGGCCGCTCCTCGCCAGTCTGAGAGGGGCCACGCCGTCGGTTCGGATGTGCGTCGTCGTCGTCGACAACGATTCGACCGATGGCACCCTCGGTGTGCTTGCCGAGCACGCCGACATCACCGTGCGCTCCAGCGGCGGCAATCGCGGCTACGCCGGCGGAATCAACGTGGCGTTGAGGCTTGTCGGCCGTGCACGCAGCATTCTGGTGCTCAACCCGGACCTGGTGGTTCGACCGGGCAGTGTGCGCGAGATGCTCAACTGCTTGGAATCAACCGGCGCCGGCGTCGTCGTTCCCCGCCTGGTGGATTCCCTCGGCGTCCTCCAGGCGTCGCTCCGCCGCGAACCGACGGTGCTGCGGTCGTTCGGCGAAGCGCTGTTCGGCTCTCGGGCCCGGCGGAGGCCGGGCTGGCTCTCCGAGACCGTCTACGACCAGGAAAGCTACCGGCGCGCGCACGTCGTGGAGTGGGCCACCGGAGCCGCCCTGCTGATCGACCGGGCGCTCGCCGAGCGCCTCGGTGATTGGGATGAGCGGTACTTTCTCTATTCAGAGGAAACCGACTACTTCCGCCGCGCCCGGAACGCCGGCGCAACGGTGTGGTACGACCCGGCAGCGACCGTCGCTCACCGCCAGGGCGGCTCAGGTGTGTCCGCCGGGCAATCCGCGTTGATGTCCGTGAACCGGGTGCGCTACGCCGAACGGCACGGCACCCCCGCCGCCGCCGCGCTCGTGCACGTTGCGGTCACGCTCCATGCGGCCCTCCGGGCCCACCGGGCGGCCGATCGCTACGCCCTGGCCGTGCTGCTGGATCGTCGCCGGTGGAGGACCCTTCCTCATGCGACGAACACCGCCGCCTCTCCGATCGGGATGGGCGAATGACCGCCGCCGGCTTGCTGCGAGTTCTCCTGCGGCGCTGGTATGTCGTCGTGGCCGTTTTCGCCGTCCTGGGCGTCACGTTCGTCACCCTCGACGAGGCCGGCGGCGCTTACGTCTCGCAAACGAAGGTGGTCTTCGTGGTTCCCGATGCCGCAGCCGTCGGCGTCTTCGACGACCGACAGCGGGACACCCTGTTGGAATTCGTCGGGGCCATCGAGCAGGAGATCAACGACGGAAAGCTGCCCGACCGTCTCTCGCCGGACGCCCCACTCTTCGGTGCGGGAGTCTCCGAGGGGTATCAGGTCGTCATACCCAACACCGGCGGGCAGTGGGAGTACAGCTTCCCCGACCCGGTGTTGTCGGTACGGGTCGCCGGTCAGGATCCCGACAGGGTCAGAGTGACCCTCAACACTCTCCTCGACCGGATCGACGTTCTCACCGCCGACCGGCAGAGCACCCTGGACCCCCGGGATGCCATCAGCACTGAGCGGGTCCCGGCCGAGGCCACGGTCAGTCACGTCGGCGGATCCCGCAGAACACAGGCCAGGGCCCTGCTCGTACTCGGGCTGGTCGGGCTCGGCGTGGCCGCGACCGCGGCAACGCTCGTCGACCGGCTCGCCGGCCGGACTCCCAGACCCCGCCGCCAGGACGGGTCGGCCGGCCAAACCCTGCCGCCCACTATTTCACCGGGCACAACCGCCCAGCAAACGGAGCGTGTGACATGACATTGAAGAACTTCCTGCGAGGCCTCGGACGGCGCTGGTACGTCGTGCTGATCGGTCTGGTACTCACCGGCGTCGCTGCCGGCGTCGTGTATTCCGAGGTGCAACCCACCTACCAACGCAACGCGACCCTGCTCCTCATGCCCGCGGCCTCGAGCGTTCCCGAAGGAGAGAACCCCTACCTGTTCCTCGGCGGCCTCGGCCAAGCCAGTGACGTGTTGGTGAACACGATGGCCTCGCAGACCGTGCGTGAGTCGTTGTTGGATGGGCATCCGGCCGCGGACGCCACCGTCCAGCGCATCGCGACCAGCAGCGGTCCGCTCCTTTCCGTCACCGCCACCGGCAGCACCAACAGTGAGGTTGCCCTGGTGCTCGACCGCGCCCTCTCCGGCGTGCAGACAAACCTCAGCTCCCTGCAGACCCGAGCCGACGTTCCGGAGGTTGAGCGCATCACCGCGATGCCTCTCACCACAGACGAAACCAGTACGGTGATCCAGAAGAGCCGGCTGGAAGCCGTCGCCGCAACAGCTGCCGCCGGCTTCGCTCTCACCCTGCTCCTGGCCGGGTTGGTGGACGGGCTGCTGCTGTCCAGGGACAGGAGACGCCGGTTGGATCCGCCCGTTGCCGATTCCGCCGGCACGCCGGATGACGTTGAGCTCGAAGACGGCCGGGCAACCGAGGACTTCGACGACGACCTCGGCGCACCCCAGGGTCCGAGGCACCCGGACCTGTCCCGTTCCGGCGACCGCCGGGTGCTCGCCGGCGTCCCGGACGGCTTTGACGACAGCACGATCCCCGTCAAGCACGGCGCAGACGCACGCGCTCCCGAGCACGCCGAATGAGCAGGCCGGCGCCCGCGGCGACCCGCGCCGCCGCGACGGAGCGAGGTCCCCATCGGGGGATCGACGGACTGACTGTTCTCACCGTGTACGTGGTTCTGCTGTTCGCGGTTCCGTCCGGACTCACGATCACGGCCCTGGGGTCGGCGGGACGGCCCGCAACGCTCTGGGCCCTCGGCGCGGGACTCTGGTGGTGCTGGCATCAGCTGCAGCGTCAGTCCCCTCTGCCACCGGGCCCGCGACGCGTATCCGCGGCGTTGTTCGCCCTCCTCGCGGTGGCGGGCTTCAGCTACGCCTGTGCCATGCTTCGCGGGCTGCCCACCGACGAGGTCAGCCCGGCCGACAACGGGCTCCTGCGACTGCTGGCGTGGGCCGGGATCCTGCTCGTCGGCATCGACGGTCTCCCCAGCGTCGGCGAACTACGGGTCCTGCTGCGCAGGCTCGCGTGGGCGGGCGGCGCGATGGCGACCCTGGGCATCCTTCAGTTCCTGACGGGCAACCTTCTCCTGGAGTTCTGGCACTTCGTGCCGTTCACGATGTGGGAGGGCCCCACCTCGGACGCACTCGACCAGCGAGCCGGCTTCATCCGCGCGTCGGGAACGGCGATCCATCCGCTTGAGTACGGAGTCGTCCTGGCCATGGCTTTTCCGATCGCCCTCGCCCTGGCCGTCGAGAATCGCTCGGCGCATCGGCTGATCCCCTGGCTGCCTGTCGCCATGATCACTGTCGCGTCACTGCTCTCGGTCTCCCGGTCAACCCTGATCGGCCTCGCCGTGGGACTGATCATCATGCTGCCGACCCTCTCCCGCAGCGTCCGGATGCTCATTGTCACGGTGGGCGGCGCCCTGACCGTCGCGATCGGGGTGCTCGTCCCCGGGATGATCGGAACGATCCGCGGTCTGTTCACCGGACTGGGGTCGGACCCGAGCACCGCATCGCGAACGACCAGCTACGACATCGCCATCGACTACATGAGCCGGTTCCCTGTCGTCGGCAAGGGATTCGGCACCTTCATCGCGAAATATCACATCTTCGACAACCAGTACCTGCTCCTGGCGATCGAGTTGGGAATCCTGGGCGTCATCGCCTTCCTCATCCTGGTCGTCGCCGGCATCGTCAGTGCGGCGCAGGCCCGCCGCACGGCCACCGACAGCCTGGACCGGCAGCTGGCCCAGGCCCTCGTCGCGGCGCTCGTCGCGGGCAGTCTGCTGATGGCCTTCTTCGACGGTTTCGCGTTCTCGATGTCTGCGGGGATGCTCTTCCTCGTCCTCGGCCTGGCTGGGGGTGCGCGGCACCTGCTCGCTGCAGGGCCTCCCGTGCCCGGTCAGCCGGTGGCGACCCGATAGGACAGCTGGACTCCTCCGGGCAGTCGGCGGTTCAGCCCGCGGACACCCGCTACTCGCTGCCCGCCCCTGCCGTGAGGGGCACCCGGTAGATGTGGTAGCTGAATTCCTCGGCGAAGGCGTCGGTGAATCGTCCCTTGCCGTCGACCGCCAGGCTGCGATCTTCTCCCAGCACCTCGACGTTCTTGCCTTCGACCCCGGGCGGCAGGGTGAGAGTGCGCTCCCCCGGGCCGGCAGAGCCGTCGACCATCGCGAAGATGTAGGCCGACCCTGCATAGGTTTTGAGCATGGTGTCGAGCTTCGGACCGAAGGTGTACTCGTAGGACTGGGTGTTGAGCACCGGGGCGAGTGAGTGAATTTGAGCGTTCACCGACTTCACTGCGGCGACCTGAGCATTGCCACAAAAGCCCGGGCTGACCTGAGATTGGCGGAAAACGTTGCTGCTTTGGCACGTTCCACTGAGGCTCTGATTGAAATAGGCAATCCCTCGGGCTTCGTTGATGATCGAGTTCATCACCGCCCCCGTGAGCTGCCCCGGGGTGAGGTAGGACTTCGGCGCAGCATCCGGCGGACCGCCGTTCAGGTTCTCCACCCATTGCCAGAGTGGTTGCAGTTTTCCGTCTGCGGCGTCCTGGGCGCGGAGGGAGTTCATAGTGGCGCCGTAGCTCGACGCGGTGCGACAGGTCGCCTGCGCGACCGGGGTCAGATACACATCCCGATACGGGGTCTGGTCGCAGAAGGGGATGCTGTACCAGTACATGTCCACCGACACCACATCGGTGTATCCGTTCACGTACTGGCGCGCTGCCTCCTGCGGGAGGTCACTTGCGATCACCATCTGGGTGAAGTTCGCGTAGCGGAAGCGCCCGTCGTCGGGGAGGGCGTCGACCAACCCCTGGAGGTGCTTGTGGCCGTCTGCTGGGGTGAATCGGCCGTCGACCTCATCGTCAAGGAACTGGCCCACCCAATTGCCGCTGTCGGCGGTGAAGCCGTCGTTGAGCTTTCCGCCGATCCAGAACACACCGTTGTCGGCAAAGAGCCGGTACGGCGTGCCATCCCACATGCCGCTGTACGTGTTGATGCCGAGTGACTTGTCGTAGGCGACCTCGTCATCGGTGCTGAAGTTGCCGAACCAGGAGACGATAGGGAAAAACGTCGGGTCGTCCCAACCGGCCGCGTCGGCCTTGCTGAACTGTTTCCAGTAGGCCGGCCCTCCTTCCCAGGGAATCCGCGGAAGGGCCAGCGAGGTCCCGGTGTCGCTCGGGGGCACCGAGATCGGGTCGGGCGCAGCAGGGGTCGGGGTGGAGGACGATTCGGCCGGGGCCGAGGGACTAGCGGCCCGCGGGTGGTCTTCCGGCACCGTTTCACCCGGGGCGGCGGGGCGGAACCTGACGTCGACGTAATAGTTGGTGTCCTCGAACGACGCGGTCGGGAAGCCTCCGGACCCGTAGCGGAAGACGCCGCCGCCGGCCGGAACCGACAGCGCGCCGTTGGTATGCGGGTCGGCTAGCGCGCCGGCATCCGAGGCGTAGTGACCCCGTGGCGCGAAGTAGGAGGCGACATAGCTGTGGCCGCGGTGAACCGGCACCGGTTCGGCGAAGGTGGCTTCCTGCCATCCGCTGGAGGATTCTCGGGTGAATTCCACCCGAGTCAGCGGGTTCCCGTCACCGTCCCACAGAGTGCCCAGGTGTGGTCCGGAGTTGCCTGTGCCCTTGTAAAACCGGAGACCGGTCACCCAGCCATCCCGGGTGCTGGTGAAGCGGACGCCCACTTCCACCGACGCATCGTCCGATGCTGCGGCCACAGTGGGGGTCGGTGAACCGAAGATGTTGGCCTCTGCCCGTGCCTGTCCTGCGACGCCGGCCACCAGCGACAGTGCGGCCACAACGACCACGACGCCCGCTGCGACGATCACCGCCCACCGCCGGCGGCTCGCCGTGATGACGGTGGTCTGTTCCGATGGCATGTGCTGCTCCCTCGCGATGGCCGAACTGCCGGGTGCTCAGGTGAGCGCGCCGGATGCTGCGGGTCGTGATCGTGGCGTCGCGGGGACACCTGAGCTGCCCGCGGGGAGGACGAGGTCCAGGAGCCGCCCCGCCCGGACGTCCCAGCTGTGGGATGCCGCAAATTCGATCCGGCGTCGGCGGTCGGTCTCAGCCTCCGCGCCGCGTGCCGGATCGGAAACGATTCGCTGCACGTGCTCAGCGAACTGCCGCGGATCAGTCCCGACGCTGATCAGGTCGGTGTTCAACCACTGGACTGCCGGCAGATCGGTCGACACCACCGGCAGCCCGTTGGCCAGGTATTCCAGGGTTTTCAAGGGAAAGCTGGCTCGGTTGAATGACGTGATGCGATACGGAGTCAGGCCGACCACCGCCCCCACGAGGTGACCGGGTAGTTCCGCAAACGGAACCTCCCCGAGCCAGGTCACCGTCTCTGCGGCGAGAAACGCGTCGAGGCGGACCGTGATCTGAGGATCACGCTCAGTACGCGGTCCGACGACCAGGATCGGCACCCCGGTCGCCAGCACCGCTTCGAGCACGTCGAAGTCCAATCGCTCATTGAGTTGTCCGACCAGGGCGGCAGCGGCTTTCGGGTCCCCGCGGTCGGGTTGACGCCGGCCGGCAGACACAACAGGTTCGCAGCCGTTGGGCAGGACCTCGACCGTGCGGTCGACGGCGAGACCGCTGACTGTTGCGGCGAGCTCCGGGGTGACCGCGGCGACGACGTCCGCCCGGGACACATTCCTTCGGAGGATCCGGGAAATACCAGACTGGGGCAGATCCAGCAGGGCAGCGCCGGCCACCCAGTCGTCGGTGAGGTAGAGCAGCCGACTACCCCGTACCCGTCTCGGGAACCGTGCCCGGGGAGTCGCCACCACGACAGCGGTCACGTCGGCGTTGAGCTTCTTGACCGCCCAGCGGACTGCCCAGGCGCCCAGGGCACCCGCGATGGAGAGCATTGCCCGCTTCGACGCGAACGGCACGGTGACGCTGCGCAGCCGAACGATGTTCGGGCCCTCGGAGACAAGCTGAGGCAACGGCCAGCGGTAGTTGCGGCGCAATGTCCTGTGCACCGCCACCGGAGGGTCAACCCAGAGGACCGGGATGCGTCGGGCCAGCGCCGCCGTGAGACGCCGGTCGGTTCCCGGAACGGCATCCCATTCGGCGCCGGCGATGTAGACGAGGTACGGCGGTGTCACGAGCCCGCTCCCGTCGTCACCGGCAGGCTTCCGGGCCGGACACTCGCCGGACGGGCGTTGAAGTCGTCGGTCTGCTCGGTTCCGATCAACCGGCGCACACGTTTCCCCGCGTAGTACCGGGCGTACCGGGTCAGGGCCGCAGCATCGTGCCGGACCTGCTGCCCGCGCGTGACCCGCAGCTGGAGTGCTGCGCGATAGATGGCCAGCTGGGTCACGGCTGCGGCCTCCACCGAGAACCGCCCGTGCACGGTTGCCAGGCCGAACGCGCCGACTTCCGCTCGAAGACCGGCGTCCTCGAGCAGTTGCCGGAGGATGCCCTCCAACCGGGCCGGACCCGTTTCGGCCGATTCTCCCACCCCGTACCACCCGGCCCAGAGGAATTCCGGCAGGGTATCCGGGGTGAGAAGCTCCCAGTATCCGCCCTCCCCCTGCACCACCAGCGGTTTCGCGAAGGCGAGCGCTTTCAACGCAGACCCGCCCATGCCGAGCATCACATCGGCTGACTCGTAGACGGGCCGGGGATCGGTCACCTCGCCCAGCAGGACCACGGTGCCGGCACCCGAGTCCGCGTTGACGTGCGCGGCACGGGCGACCACCTCCTCGCGGGCGGGCCCGTCCCCGGCGATGACGAGCCGAATGGCCGCGTGCCGGGCCAGGGCTCCGACGGTGTCGATCGCCGTGAGGATTCCCTCCAGCTTCAGCTGATGGGCGAACCTGGTCACCATGCCAACCGTGAACCGACCGTCGTCGCCGGCTCCGAAGACCCCGGCGGGCACCGCACCCGGATGATTCTCCGTCAGGTCGACCGGCGGCTCCAGCAGGCTGACCGAGGAGCGACCGAAGGCACGCTCGGCGGCGGCGATCGCCTCGGTCCCGACCGCGAGTGGCATGCACTTCGGAAGGAACGGTGCGACAGCCATCGACATCACGGTGGACACCGCGACGGCGGATGGCTGCAGCCGGCTGGCGAGGATGCACTCCAGCGCCGGTGGCCACTCGTAGCCGTGCAGCACATCGATCTTCCGTTCCACCACGAGGTCGGCGAGCGCACGGGCCACCCGGGGTGACGGGCGCCGGCCCGGTCGTGGAGCCGCGATGAATTCGAGACCCAGATCGGCGATTCGCTGCACAAGCGCACCCGGGGTGCCGAAGACAATAACCCGGTGACCACGGCGCTGCAGCGCGGCCGCAATCTCAATCGCGTTGAGCTGGCTCCCGCCGATCCCGAGGTCGTGCGGGTAGACGAGCACCCCGAGCGTCATGCGCGCCCCCCGGTCATGCGCCGGGCCAGCCAGCTGGACGGCCAGGCGAGGCCGGCCAGAACCCGGCCGAAGGTTCGGGAACGGCGAAGCGACGGCGGCACAAGCGGGAGAAGCAGCGGTGCGGTCAGCACCAGGTAGAGGATGCCGCCGGCCAACCCTCCGAGCAAAAACTTCGCCGGAGCCGCTGACACCAGCATCGCCACGGCCCACGCTGTCCCTCCGGCCGCGGTGCCGGCACACACCGGCCAGGCAATCGCCCGAACCATCACACCGAACGGTCGAGGGATCGTTCGTCGCAGCATCAGGAGATACAACGGGAGGATGACTCCCGCGCTCACCAGAATGTGGGCCAGTCCCACGCCCACCAGACCGCCGTATCGGACACCGACCGCCATGGCGGGCAGGAGCACCGCGAGAGCGGCGACCTGCACGAGGAGCAGACCGCCGGTGCGGCCGGTGGAGATGATGATGTTCGCCAGGAGGAGGCCCAACACGAAGATGACCCCGTAAACGGCGAGGACGACGAGGGCCGGTGCGGCTCCCGTCCACTGGGTTCCATAGATGGTGGTGAGCAACGGCTCGGCGAGGGCGAGGGTGAGTCCGCCGATCGCGCAGGCCACCAGGGCGACAGTTCGGCAGGCCTGAAGCAGGGCGCCGCGAAGGTCCCCGCCTTCATGACGCACTCGGGAGAACGCGGGTTGAACGATGCCGTTCAGAACGGATCCGATCACGGCGGTGGACCAGGCGGCGATGGTGAACGCCAGAGAGTAGAGCCCGGTGGCTTCAACGCCCAGGGTGCGGCCGACGAAGACGTAATCCACATTGAGCAACGCCTGGCTGAGCAGGTTGGCCAGTGCGAGCGGCAGTCCGAAGCGAATCAGCATTCCGATCTGATCCCGCCGAAATCCCGGCCAGTAGCGTTTTTTCACCTTCATGGTGAGGATCACCCCGGTGACCAGCTGCGCCGCGACCCGCGACCAGGCGAACGCCAACGCCCCATCACCGGCGAGTGCCACCAATAAGAGGACCGCGCTGCTCGGAACGAACGCGATCGCTGCCGCTCGAAAGATCACATCCTGCCGGAAGTCGCGTTGGATCAGCGCCCCCGGCACCACGAACGGCCCGATGAGTGCCACCGAGAGCGCCATCACCCGAAGCGGCCCTGCCGCATCCGGGGAGCCGAGGGCAGCAGCGAGAGGGTCGGCGAAAACGGCCATCGCGGTGCCCAGCACGAGGCTCGTGATGATCGAGACCGTGGCGATCGTCGGCGCGATGCGGTCGGGGTCGAGGTCGTTACGGAGCAGCGCCGAAGAGATGCCGAGTTCGGCGAGGCTGACGACGACCCCCTGCACGACCATGGCCAGGGCGAACACCCCGAACGCCTCCGGGGCCACGATCCGGGCGACGACCGCCATGATCGCGATGTTGGCGAAGCGCAGGAACAGGGTGCTGCCGGCCGACCAGAGCGCCCCCCTACGCACCTGATCGCCGAGGACCGAGCCGGGTGAGGCGTCGGTCACAGGCATGATTGCAGGGTGTCGACCACCCGATCCTGCTGCTCGTCGGTGAGGCCGGGGTAGATCGGCAGCGAGAGGATCTCCCCGCTCAGGCGTTCGGCGACGGGGAACGTGCCCTGCCCCCTGGCCACGTCAGCGAAGGCGGGGAGCTGATGCACCGGGACCGGGTAATGGATGCCCACGCCGATACCCGCGTCGCTCATGTCCTGATACGTCCGGTTCCGTTCCGGCACCCGCACCACGAATTGGTGGAACACGTGCTCGTTCCCTGGCGCGGTTCGGGGGGTGACCACTCCGGGAGCCCCGTCGAGCAGGGCGGTGTACCGGGCGGCAAGGCGTCGGCGTTCGGCGTTCCACCCGTCGAGCAGGGCGAGCTTGGCGGAAAGCACCACGGCCTGCAGGGTGTCGAGCCGGGAGTTGGTCCCCACGCTGAGGTGCTCGTACTTGTGCACTCCGCCGTGGTTACTGAGCGCACGCACCTCGGCGGCGATCGCGTCGGAGGATGTGATCACGGCACCTGCGTCACCGTAGGCGCCGAGGTTCTTGCCGGGGTAGAAGCTGGTGCCGGCCACGTCCCCCAGGGACCCGGCGCGCCGACCATGGGACCGCGCCCCCTGGGCCTGCGCCGCGTCTTCGACCAGGACGACGTCGGGGCCGACCAGCAGACGGAGTTCGTCGACCGGCGCGGCTTGACCGTAAAGGTGCACGGCGATGACCGCTCGGGTCTGGGCGGTCATCCGCTCGCCCACACTCACGGGGTCGAGGAGGAAATTCTCGTCGCAGTCGGCGAAGACCACCCGCGCACCGGCGCGCAGAACGGCTTCGGCGCTCGCCACGAAGGTGTTGGCGGGAACGATGACCTCGTCGCCTGCGCCGATGCCGCTGGCGCGCAGTGCGAGCTCGAGCGCGTCGGTGCCGTTACCGACACCGATCACGTGCCGGCTGGTGCAGTAGGCCGCGTATTCCCCTTCGAACCGGGCGACGTCGGGGCCCTGGATGAAGGAACTCGCCGCGATGACCCGGTCGAAGCCCTGCCGAACCACGTCGGCGATCTGCTGATGCTGCCCGGCCAGGTCGAGCATCGGGACTCGTTCGGTGGTCTTCACACTGCGCTCCTCTGATAGACGGACCGGGCGGGGACACCGGCCCAGGTTTCTCCGGCCGGCACGTCGGCGATGACAGCGGCGCCCATCCCGACGATCGCTCCGGCTCCGACGACGACGCCCTGCCGAACGGTGGCGTTCATGCCGAGGTAGGCACCCTCGTGCACTGTGACTCCCCCGGCGAGGGAGACTCCGGCAGTGAGAGTGGCAAAGTCACCGACGACCACGTCGTGCGTGAGGGTTGCCTGCGGCATGACCACGACATGACGGCCGACTCTGACGTCGGCAGTGAGCACGGTGTGCGCAAGCAGCACACTGCCCCGGCCGACAGTGCAGGAGGCGGGGACACGTGCCGAGGCGTCGATGACCGTGACATACCGCTCCGGTTGCACCTCCAGGGCGGCCAGCCGGTCAGCCACCCGGCGTCGCCCGGCGCCGGAGCCGACGCAGATCAGCAGCCCGGTCCGGTGCCTCGCAGCGAGTTCCAATCCGCCGATCACGTCGATTCCAGCCACGCGGCTGCCGTGCAGCTCCTCATCGTCGTCGAGAATTGCCACCCAGCGGAATTCACGCTGTTCCGCCGAGACGACCTCTCTCGCCAGGCCGCTGGCGGCGAGCAGGATGACGTCTCTCATGCGGCGCCCCGGCGACGGGTGGACGAGACCTGCACCACGGCATCGATCACACGGTCCTGTTCAGCATCCGCCAGCTCGTGATAGAGCGGCAGGATCAGCGTGTTGTCGTTCAGGCGCTCGGTGACCGGAAGCGGAACGTTGTGCTCGACCCAATCCCGGTAGGCCGGTTGGCGGTGTGCCGCCATGATGCCGCGGCGGGCCGAGATGTCCGCATGCGCCAGCGCCTCGACGAGGCCCTCTCGATCCGTGGGAAAATCCGGGAGCACTTCGACCCAGTAGGACTGGAAGTTCGAGGTTCCCCACTCCGGGTCGCTGACCACGCGCAGACCCGGCACTGCGGCCAGGGCGATGCTGTACCGCTCCGCCAGCTCCCGTCGCTTGCGCACGACTTCCGGCAAGCGTCCGAGTTGCACGATCCCGATCGCGGCCTGAAGGTCGGTCATCCGGTAGTTGAATCCGATCTCCCGGTATTCCTCGGCCGGTGAAAGCACACTTGCCTGGCGGCTGGCGGCCGAGAGGCTCATCGAGTGCTCCCGAAGCTGCCGGGCGCGGGTCGCCCACGCCGTTGTCGACGTGGTCAGCATCCCGCCCTCGCCGGTGGTGAGGAGCTTGCGCGGGTGGAAGGACCACGCGGCGATGTCAGCCCCGGCACCGACCGGGCGCCCCCGGTAGGTGGACCCGGCGCCGCAGGCCGCATCTTCGATGACGAAGATCCCGCGCAGTTCGCACACTGCACGGATCGCGGCGAGGTCAACCGGGATCCCGCCCTGGTCCACCACGATCACCGCTCGTGTGCGATCGGTGATGACCGCGGACACGGTCTCCGCGGTGAGGTTGCCCGTCGCCAGGTCCACGTCGGCGAAGACCGGGCGGGCGCCGACGTACGTAGGCGCGTTGGCGGTCGCGATGAACGAGAAGGAGGGGACGATCACCTCGTCCCCGGCCTGGACGCCCGCAACGACGAGTGCCAGGTGCAGGGCCGTGGTGCAGTTCGACGTCGCCACGGCGTGCTCGGCGCCCATGGCCGTCGCGAATTCCTCCTCGAACCGGGCCACCCGGGGTCCCTGCGCGACCCAGCCGGATTCGATCACTTCGGTGACCGCCTGGATCTCGTCGGCGCCGATCCACGGCTTCATGACATTGATGCGGCTCATGAGGTCACCAGCGTTCGGCCGGCGGCGATTTCCTCGCGGAGGGGTGCCCACCAGGCGACGAGTTCCCGGAGCCCCTGATCGAGCCCGACCCGGGCTTCGAACCCGAGATCCCGCCGGGCTGCGGAGACATCAGCAAGTCGGCGCGCCACTCCGTTAACTGCCCGGTCGGGGCCGTGCTCAACCGGCAACGTCGAATCCATCGCTCGCAGGAGGTGCTCAGCCAGTTCGAGCAGGCTCGTCTCCACCCCGCTGGCGATGTTGTACACGCCGTCACGGCTGTCACTGGTCGCAGCGAGCAGGTTCGCCCTGGCGATGTCGGCGGTGAACACGAAGTCCATGGTTTGGCGGCCGTCCCCGAAGATCAGCGGTGCTTTCCCGTCGATGATGCGCTCCATCCACCGCACCAGGACTTCGGTATAGAGGCCGTGCACGTCCATCCTCGGACCGTAGACGTTGAAGTACCGCAGCGCCACGAAGTCGAGGCCGCGCATGGCTCTGAAGCTGCGCAGCATGCCCTCATTGAACGACTTCGCCGCACCGTAGAAGGTGTCGTTGTTGTGGTGGTGGTGGCGCTCCGAGGTGGGGAAGTGCTCCGCGAGTCCGTACACCGAAGCGCTGGACGCGGTGATGAGCTTCTCGATGCCCCGGTCGGCCGCCGCCTCGAAGACGTTGAAGGTGCCGTCGACGAGCACCTCGAGGGCCAGGCGCGGATCTTCGGCGCACTGAGTGATCCTGAGTGCTGCCTCGTGGAAGACCAGGTCCTTGCCCGCGACGATGTCATGGACCAGGTCACGGTCACGTAGGTCGCCCTCCACCAGAGTCACCCGGCCAGACGCCAGGGCCCCGGCGAGGTTGTCGCGCCGGCCCCTGACCAGGTTGTCGAGCACGTCAATGTGCGCCGCACCGGCATCAAGGAGCTGGTCGACGATAGCCGATCCGATGGTGCCGGCGCCGCCGGTGACAAGGACAGTCGCTCCGACCAGGGCGCTCATGACGCCTCACCGATCAGGCTCAGGTCATCGGCACTGGCACGGATGTCGGCAACGGGTGCGAGTTCGGCCGCCGCCAGGCTCCTGGTCGCCGCCTCCAGCACCGCCAGTACCCGCAGTCCCGACTCCCCGTCGGTCCTGGCGGGACGTTTCTCCCGGATGCTGCGGGCGAACTCCGTCGCCATCGCACCGAGGGCCTCGTGTTCGGGGAGGGCGGGCGACCACGTGTCACCCAACCGATAGGAGATCGTCGACTCCCGACGCGCCTCCCCGCCGACGGCCTGCAGCGACAGGTCGACGCCGCGGTCGTAGACGCTGACCCGTTGTTGCGGGTTCAAGTCGTCCCAGACCAGGGTTCGTTTGGTGCCGCCGATGATCATCTGGCGAATCTTGGTGGGGCTGAGCCAGTTCACGTGCACGTGGGCCATCGCCCCGTTCGCCAACGGCAGCGCGAGGTATCCCACGCACGCCTTACCCGCCCCCAGCGGATCAGCGCCGTGGGCCGACACCGACAGCGGCCGCAGCCCGCCGGGAAGCACGAAGTCGATGATAGACAGGTCGTGAGGGGCGAGGTCCCAGAAAACGTCGACGTCGGGCTGGATCAGGCCGAGGTTCACGCGCACCGAATCGATGAACAGGATGTCGCCGAGCGCTCCCTCCGCGACAAGCTCCCGGATCTTCAGGACGGCGGGCGTGTAGCAGTAGGTGTGGTCGGCCATGAGGACCAGTCCCCTGTCGGCGGCCACTCGAACCATGTCCCGGCCCTTGACCCCGGTGTCGGCGAGAGGTTTCTCCACCATCACGTGCTTGCCTGCGCTCAGGGCGGCCCTGGCGATGCCGTGGTGGGTGGAGGCCGGCGTGGCAATAGCCACGGCGTCGATGTCATCGGATTCCAGCAGGTCCTTGAGCGATGTCACCACGCGGGCGCCGCCGACACCGTCGGCGACCCGTTGGGCGCGGTCCCTGTCGAGGTCACAGATCGCGACCAGGTCCCATTCCGGGTTAGCTCGGAAGTTGCGGGCGAGGTTCGGCCCCCAGTATCCGGCGCCGACGACGGCGATTCGAAGTTTCGTGTTCACTGATACCCCCAGGGTGTTGTGGGCGTTCAGGACCGCTCGGGTGACGGGCCTGTCATGCGAGGCTTCACCGCGGGTTCGGTGAAACCGAATTCTCTAGCCGGATCGTGTGAAAACCACGTCGACGAAGTAGTTCTCCGCCTGCCAGCTGTTGGTCGGGAAGCCGCCGGCGGGTCCGTAGAGGTACCGGCCGTTGGACGTCGTGCCGGCGGTCAGCGGACCGACGGTGCGCGGGGTGGCGAAGTAGTTCGGCGTCGCGGAGTACCGGCCGTTGGGTGCGAAGTAGGACACCACGTAGGTCTGGCCGGCGGTCAAGACCACGGGTGTCGCC